>CAYZCS010000020.1:0-14892 GCA_964476895.1 uncultured Candidatus Saccharibacteria bacterium
CGGCTGCTACTCCGGCCCCGAACTTGCCTCGGCTCCGGCGGGCCCCATGCTTCGTAGCGTCGACGTCACGTCGGTGCTCGCGCCGCAGCTGCGACAACTCATCCGATTCAGCCGCTTTCCGGCGAATCTCCGACATGTCCGGTCCTCGTTCTGCGCTCATAATCCTAGCTTCTCCTCAATTTCCTCATGTTCCGCCATTTCGTCGGCGTTGTGAAGTACGTCGCCGAGCGGCAGGCCTTCCTGGTCCTCGTGCCCGAAATCGAAGGACGGTTGTTCGTGTCTGTGCTTAGGGTCCATGGTCATCGAATTTAGTCGATTGAGAGATATTACCTCAGTTAAGCTATTTTGTCAAGCATCAGGGCGGTCTCCAGGCATGGACCACCGGCTGGGAATACGCCTTGGTGGAGTGTCATCCCGCCAGCCGCTAAGCTGGAAAGGTGGAAATCGACAAACAGACAACCCGGGCGGTGGCCCGGCTGGCCCGTCTCGGCCTCAGTGACGAAGTGCTGGTGGCGCACCAGGCCCAACTGTCCACGATCCTTGGCTATGTGCAGCAACTGAACGAGGTGGATACCGACGGCGTGCCCCCGATGGCACAAGCGACGGGCCAGGTGAACGACCTGGCGGAGGATGAGATTCTGAATGAGCATCAAGACACCTTGCCGGTGGACCCTCCGGCGCTGGAAGGAACGAGCATCAAGGTAAAAGGGGTCTTCCGTGACTGAAGCCAGCCCGTACCTTGGTCGGGCACCCGAAGCGGTCGACATGGACGCGGCGCGGAGGACGCTCGATGCCGGGAAGCTGAAGGGCGTACCGGTCGCCGTGAAGGACATCATCGTCACGGCCGACGGCCGGACCAGCACGGCGGCTTCGAAGATCCTGGAGCCGTTCAAGAGCCCGTACGACGCGACGGTCGTCACCCGCCTGAAGGAAGCCGGCGCGATCATCGACGGAAAGACGAATCTCGACGAATTCGCGATGGGTTCCTCGACCGAGACATCGGCCCTAGGTACGACGGTGAACCCGTGGGACCCGGATCGGGTACCGGGTGGCAGCTCCGGCGGTTCGGCGGCGGCGGTCGCCGACCGGTTGGTGCCGGTGGCGCTGGGCACGGATACCGGGGGGTCGGTCCGCCAGCCGGCGGCCTTTTGCGGCGTGGTCGGACTCAAGCCGACGTATGGGCGCATTTCCCGGTACGGCCTGATCGCCATGGCGAGTTCGCTCGACCAGGCCGGCACGCTCACCACGACGGTCGCGGACGCGGCGACCGTCTTGGGGGTACTCTCCGGCGACGATCCGCTTGACGCGACCAGCGTGGACTACCCCGTCCCGGATTACCGGAAGGCGCTCACGGGGGACGTAAAGGGGCTCACGGTCGGCCTGCCGAAGGAATATTTCGATTCCGCCGAAGACGGATTGCAGCCGGAAGTGAAGCAGGCGGTCGAAGCCGCGGCCGACGACCTGCGCAGCGCCGGCGCGACGGTACGCGTGGTCTCGCTCCCGCACACCAAGTACGCCGTCGCGGCCTACTACATCGTGATGCCGGCGGAGGCCTCTTCCAACCTGGCTCGATATGACGGCATCCGCTTCGGCGATTCCGTGGAACGGAATCCGGACTGGCGCGGCACGCTTGAGGACGTCTACCTCCAGACCCGCGGCCGCGGGTTCGGAGATGAAGTGAAGCGCCGGATCATGCTCGGGACCTACGCGTTGTCGTCCGGGTACCACGAGGCCTACTACAAGAAAGCCATGCAGGTGCGGACGCTGATCGCGAGGGACTTCGAACGGGCATTCAAGGATGTTGACGTCCTGCTCACCCCGACCACCCCGACCACCGCGTTCAAGATCGGCGAGAAGGCCGATGACCCGCTGGCGATGTACCTGAACGACATCTTCACGGTCACCGCGAACCTGACGGGATTGCCGGCGATCTCGGTACCCGGCGGGTTCGACGGCCAGGGGCTGCCGATCGGCATCCAGCTGATGGGCCCGCACTGGGGCGAGGAGACCGTCCTCCGGACGGCCCATGCCTACGAACAGCAGCATGACTGGCATGCCCGGAGGCCCGGATGACGCCGGTCGAGTGGATCGTCGTCGTCCTGCTGGCGCTGGTCATCTTCAGCGCCTGGATGCTGGTATACCGGCACCGGCATCTTCCCCGGCACCTCTCGCCCGAGGACAAGGGGTTCGTGCACCTGCGTTGGCAGGAGCTCCAACAGCAAGCGGGCCGGGGCGGTCCGGCGCATCTCCGACAGGCGATCATCCAGGCCGACACCCTCGTGGATCATTGCCTGAAACGCCTCGGCGTACCGGGCGACACGTTCGCCGACCGGTTGCGGGCGAGCCGTTCGCGTTTCTCCGATTACAACGGCCTGTGGCGGGCGCACAAGACGCGCAACCAGGTCGTGCATGAGGCTGACAAGGAGCTGCTCTCGTTCGAAACCAAGCAGATGCTCGCCAAGTTCGAACGGGCACTCAAGGATTTGGGGGCGTTGTGAGCGGAAACACGACCCAAGCCAAGGGGCGCTACGAACCGGTAATCGGGCTCGAGATCCACGTCCAGCTCCGCACGAAGTCGAAGATGTTCTGCCGCTGCGACAATCGCGCGGACGGTGCCAAACCGAACAAATTGACCTGCCCGGTCTGCCTGGGACTTCCCGGAACGCTTCCGGTCGCGAACCGGGCGGCGGTGGAATGGGCGCTCAAGGCAGCGATCGCGCTCGGCTGCGAGATCCCGCAGCGTTCCAAATTCGACCGCAAGCAGTACTTCTATCCGGACTTACCCAAGGGCTACCAGATCTCCCAGTACGACCAGCCGCTCGGCGGGCCGGGCACGTTCGAATTCGACATGCCGGAAGACGGGAAGGTCGTTACCAAGAAGATCGGGATTACCCGGCTGCACCTCGAGGAGGATGCCGGCAAGCTGACCCACCCCAAAGGCGCGGATTATTCGTTGGTGGACCTGAACCGGGCCGGTACGCCGTTGGCCGAGATCGTCACCGAACCCGACTTCCGGAGCCCGGCGGAAGCCAAACGGTTCCTGCAGGAACTCCGGCGGTTGATGCGCTACCTCGGCATATCCGACGCCGATATGGAGAAAGGGCATCTCCGGGCGGACGCCAACGTGTCGGTCCGGCCGGCCGGATCCAAGAAGCTCGGCATCAAGACGGAACTCAAGAATCTGAACAGTTTCCGGTTCGTAGAGAAGGGGCTGGAAGCGGAAATCAAGCGGCAGACCGGACTGCTGGAGCGCAGCGAAGCGGTGGTGCATGAGACGCGCGGCTACGATGAGGACCGTGGCGCGACCGTCTCGCAGCGCGGCAAGGAGGAAGCGCACGATTACCGGTACTTCCCTGAACCGGATATCCCGCCGCTTGAACCGCGGACAATGGGCCTGGTCCGGTTGCGGGAGGACCTTCCGGAGCTGCCGGTCACGCGGCGTCGGCGATACCGGGATGAGTACGGCCTGTCCGAAAGCGATGCGGAGTATCTCGTCGATGAGCCGCTGAACGCCAATTACTTCGAGGAACGGATCGAAGAAACGACTACCGGCGAAGATGCGATCAAGGACGCGAAGGAAGCCTCCGGCGCGATCGCCAAGATGCTGACGGGACCGTATGCCGCACTCCTGAAGAGCAGCAAGAAACAGCTTTTCTCTGAATTGGAGATCGAGCCCGGTGTCGTCAGCGACCTCGCGAGATTGCTCGTCGACGACCGCATCTCATGGCAGGGTGTGAAGGAAATCTTGAGTAGCGATGACGCGCTGCATTTCGCGGAGCGTCGCGAGGCCTTGCTCAAGCGGTACCAGCCGGTCGCCGCGGACGACATCGAAGTCATCGTCGACCAGGCGATCAAGGACAACCCCAAACCCGTCGCCGACTTCAAGTCCGGTAACGAAAACGCCCGGCAGGTGATCGTCGGATCGGTGATGAAAGCGACCAAAGGCGCGGCCGATGCCAAGGCCGTCTTGGAACTGATTACTAAGAAACTTAGATAATCAACAGTTGACACCCTACTTGCTTCCCGTGAGAAAATGGCATCAAGCCGCGATTGGCGGCAGATGTCGTATCAACTAACAGGGAGGAGCATTATGCTGATCAACCTTCTTCAAGACGAAGATGCGCAGCAGGACGTTCCGACTCCCGGCGACGACGCCGGAGACGAGAGCGCAGCTCCCGCCGGCGACGAAGACAACGCCGGTGAGGGTGACGGTGGTGAAGCCGGCGGAGACGCCGGTGAAGACGCCGGTGCCGGCGAAGAGGCTGGCGAAGACGCCGGTGACGCCGGTGCGGAAGCTGGCGATGACGCCGCCGACGACGAAGTCGCTGGCGCGTAGTCCACGCATCTGATGATGAGAAGCCCCGCGAGGGGCTTTTCATTTTTGTATGAATGCACGATGCCAAGCGGCCGTATCTTGTTACCGTGTAAAAACACGGTAACCTAATAACCATATGACCGAAGTACCCAGCACCATCCTTTGGATCGCCTCCGTCGGACTGATCGTCATGACGGTCCTGCTCTCGTTCCTCCTCGTCGCGCTGATCGTTCTGACACGCCGGGTCCGCCAGCTGGTGGAGAAGATCCATGATGTCGCCGAGCCGCTGAAGGGCGCCGCCGAACGGGCGGGTGACACCGTCAATGCGTACAGCTCGAACCTGCTCCGGCCGCTGGCGACCGTTGCCGGCGTGATGGCCGGATTCAACAGGGGCGTGAAGAGCATGGCACGTAAGGGGAGGAAAGGAGGCCGATGATGGCTCGTGAAGTACGGACTAGGACGGAAAAAACCGATACCGCTGCCGCCGACCAAGACGATCGCAAGGTGCGCAAGGTCGAGGACGTGATCTGGTTCATCGTCGCGGTCGTCGTCACGTTGATCCTGATCCGATTCATCCTGCTACTCTTCGGGGCCCAGACCGGCGCGCCGTTCGTGGACTTCTGGTACGGCATGACGGCCCCGCTGATCGCGCCGTTCGCGGGGATATTCGGTAATCTCGATACCTACAACAGCTACACCGGGCAGCGGCTCGAGATCGAATCATTGGTCGCGATGATCATCTACGGACTGCTGGGGTACTTGCTCGTCCTCGCGACGCGGCTGCTCCGGCACGAGCCGAGTTCCGAGTAATTAAGCGGAGGAGAATCCATGGCACGACAAGGTAAGTTTCTCAAGGGCACGTTCCTTGGCGCGGCGATCGG
Organism: uncultured Candidatus Saccharibacteria bacterium; assembly: GCA_964476895.1. Classification (GTDB taxonomy): domain Bacteria; phylum Patescibacteriota; class SICC01; order SICC01; family SICC01; genus JALYJZ01. The sequence goes on from CAYZCS010000020.1 coordinate 5,197, forward strand.
CGCGGTAGCCGGACTGTTGTTCGCGCCGAAGACCGGCAAGGAAACGCGCGACGATATCCAGCAAAAGTCACAGCAGGTCGCAGGGGAGGCGGGCAAGCAGGCACGTAAGGCCCGGACCCAGGCGACCCGCCAGGCGAAGCAGGTACGTCGTTCGGCAAGCAAACTGAGCCGGCAGGCCAAACGCACCGGTGCCAAGGCGAAACGTCAGGCAACCCGCACCGCCGATCAGGCGGGAAAGCGCTCCCGGCGGCGGACGTCTGACCAGTGATGGCTGCCCCGCGGAGCCGCGGCAAGCGGAAACCATCCGACCGGGACACGGACGTGCTCCACAAGTTCGCGCTGGCACTTGAGCGCGGGCGCTTCATCGACTACGTCGAAACCCTCACCAATACGAAACGATTGCTATGGAGGAACTTCCTGGTGGGGTTGGCCCGGGGTTTCGGGGCCGTGGTCGGTGCCACGATCGTCGTCGCGCTGGTGGTCGCGCTGCTGGCCTGGATCGGCCAATACCTGCCCGGCATCGTCGGTGAGTTCTTCAGGACCACGAGCGAACAGATCCAATCCTCGGTGTGACGCACGCCAGGCGGTGGCCCGGCCCTGACCGGCGGCAGCGGCGGCTGGTAAGCTAGGGACGTGGCAACGATCGACTGGACCTCCGTCGAAGAGGCGGAAAAGGAGAACACCGTTACCGGCTACAAGCTGGCGCTGCTTGAGGCTGCCAAGCTCTTCGAGGATCGGATGGAAGATGAACGCATCCCCGGGAAGACACCGGCGGAGCGGCTGGAGGCGGTCAAGTTGCACCTGACCCGCCCCGCGGACGTGACGAAGGCGTACGCATACGCGCACCGGCTGCGTCACGGGACCACCGGTGCGCTGACCAAGGAGCGGGCGAAGGGGTACCTGCAGTCGTTTCGACAGGCCGTGGCGGACCTCAACGATTTGACCCGACAACGGGACTCCTTCGGCGCCCAGGCGAAGCTCTACTGGGGACTGGTCCGCGCCCGGCAGCGCTGGCTGCTCCGCGGGTTGGTCGGTCTCGGCGGCTTCTTCCTGTTGGTCCTCTTCCTGGCCGATACGGCTCCCGGCCAAGCGCTCGTGGATGGCACGGTCGCGCTGGTCCACGGGTTCTTCAGCTGGATCGCGGCGCTGCTGATCGGGCTGGCGCTCGTCGTCCTGGCGGTGCTGGGCACGGCCGTCTACCTGGACCGGCGCGGCGGGACGGTACGGGGCGAAGATGAGTAAGATGGGAACGTAATGCCGAAACCGCAGTTCACCCATCTCCATACCCACTCCCACTACAGCCTGCTCGACGGGCTGGGTAAGATTCCCGGCCTGGTCAAGGAGACCAAGCGGCAGGGCATGGACTCGCTGGCGCTCACGGACCATGGTGTACTGTACGGCGCGATCGAGTTCTATCAGACGGCGACTAAGGAAGGGATCAAGCCGATCATCGGGTGCGAGGTCTACGTGGCGCGACGCGGTCGGCGGGACAAGGACCCCACGGCCGACACGAACCCGTACCACCTGATCCTGCTCGCGCAGAACATGACCGGGTACCAGAACCTGATCAAGCTGGTGACCGCCGCGCATCTCGAAGGCTTCTACTACAAGCCCCGGATTGACTGGGAGCTGCTCAAGCAGCACCACGAAGGGCTGATCTGCACGTCCGCATGCCTGCAGGGTGAAGTGGCGAACACGTTCCGTAACGGCGGCGAGGCGGCGGCGAAGAAAGTAATCGACAGGTTCGCGACGCTGTTCGGCGACCGGTACTACCTGGAACTCCAGCACCATCCGAACATCCCCGAGCAGGGACAACTGAACGACGGGCTCAAGCGGATCGCCAAGGAGAAGGGGCTGCCCTTGGTCGGTACCAACGACGCCCACTACGTCCTCCCGGACGATGCCGAAGCGCAGGACGTGCTGGTCTGCATCCAGACCGGCAAGACGCTCGATGAGACCGATCGTCTGAATATGACCGGCGAGGACTTCTCATTGAAGACGCCCCAGGAGATGCAGGAAAGCTTCGCCGATACCCCGGAAGCGGTGGCCAATACCGTCGCGATCGCCGAGCGGTGCGAGCTCGAGCTCGAGCTCGGCAGGATCATCCTGCCTGCGTTCGAGGTGGAGAAGGGCGAGACGGAGCGGAGCCAGCTCCGGAAACTCGTGGCGAAGGGCATGGAGCGACGATACGGCACGGACCCGAGCGCGGAGGTGCAAGAGCGTGTCGAGTACGAGCTCGGCGTCATCGAGAAGATGGGGTTCGAGAGCTACTTCCTGATTGTCGCCGACTTCGTGCATGAAGCGAAGAAGCGCGGCATCTGGGTCGGCCCTGGACGCGGCTCGGCGGCGGGAAGCATCGTCTCGTATGCACTCGACATCACCACGCTCGATCCCCTTAAATACGACCTACTCTTCGAGCGGTTCCTGAACCCGGACCGGATCAGCATGCCCGACATCGACATGGACTTCGCCGACGACCGGCGCGGCGAGATCATCGAGTACGTCGCCGAGAAGTACGGACATGACCGCGTGGCCCAGATCATCACGTTCGGCACCATGGCCGCTCGGGCCGCGGTCCGCGATACCGGTCGGGTGATGGGCATGTCTTACGGAGAGGTGGACCAGGTCGCGAAGCTGATTCCGTTCGGCATGGATCTGGCCGATGCCAAGAAGCAGCCGGAACTGAAGGAACTTGCCGGACAGAATCCGCAGGTGGACCGGCTTCTCGACCTCGCCTCCCGCATCGAGGGTTCGGTCCGGCACGCCTCGACCCACGCGGCGGGCGTAGTCATCGGCGACAAGCCGCTCAACGAGTACGTCCCCTTGCAGCATGCTACCCGCGGCGGTGATGACCACTCTGTGGTGACCCAGTATTCGATGTATCCGATCGAGTCGATCGGGCTTCTCAAGATGGACTTCCTCGGACTCTCCAACCTGACGATCCTCCGGAACGCCGTCGAGATCATCGAGGCGGTGCATGGTGACGAGATCGACGTGGACGCGTTGCCGCTCGATGACGCCAAGACGTTCCAGCTCCTGTCGGAAGGCCGGACCCACGGCATCTTCCAGCTGGAATCGGAGGGCATGCGTCGCTACATCAAGGAGCTCAAGCCTTCGCGGTTCGATGACATCATCGCGATGGTCTCGCTGTACCGGCCGGGGCCGATGCAGTTCATCGACTCGTTCATCCGCCGCAAGCACGGCAAGGAGAAGATCGAGTACCTGCATCCGGATCTCAAGGGCGCGCTGGAATCCACCTACGGCGTCCTGGTCTACCAGGAGCAGATCATGCAGATCTCGAAGGACCTGGCCGGCTTCAGTGGCGGCGACGCGGATACGCTCCGCAAGGCCGTGGGCAAGAAGATCAAGGCGTTGATGGACCAGATGCGGCCGAAGCTGATCAAAGGCGTGGTGGCGAACGGCCACGACGAGACGCTCGGCAAGAAGCTCTTCGACCTCTTCGAGGCGTTCGCCCAATACGGCTTCAACAAGTCGCATGCGGCCTGTTACGCGCTGATCGCCTACCAGACGGCCTACCTCAAGGCACACTACCCGAGCGCCTTCATGGCGGCACTGATGACCTCCGAACAGGAGAACCTCGACAAGCTTTCCGCCGCGATCACCGACGCGAACAACCTCGGCATCGAGGTGTTGCCGCCGGACGTGAACGAGTCGTTCCAGGATTTCGCGGTGGCATCGGACAAGCGGAACATCCGGTTCGGCCTGGATGCGATCAAGAACCTCGGCCGGAACACCGCCGAGGCGATCGTGAAGAGCCGGAAGGCGGACGGGAACTTCAAGGACCTGTCGGACCTGCTGGCACGTCTTCCCGAAGGTACGGCTAACAAGAAGTCACTCGAGGCATTGATCAAGGCGGGCGCGCTGGACTCACTGGCGGACCGGGGCCGGATGCTGGCCGGTCTCGAGGCGATGAGCCGCTTCGCAGCCGCCCGGGCGGCGGAGGGTCGCAACGGCCAGACCAGTCTCTTCGGCGACCAGCCGGACACCGGCGGATCGTTCACGCTGCCGGTGGCAGGTGACGTGGATGACCGGCAGAAGCTCGAATGGGAGCGCGAACTGCTGGGCATGTACGTGTCCGAGCATCCGCTCGCCTCGTATGAGCAGGTGGTCAAGCAGTTCGCTGCGATCTCCTCGATCACGCAGCTTCCCGACGGCCGGCCGGTGGAGATCGCCTGCCTGGTCTCTTTCGCGAAGCGTATCAATACCAAGAAGGGCGAGCCGATGGCGTTCGTGACCGTGGAGGACCGCCATCAGAAGCTCGAACTGATCGTCTTCCCGAAGCTCTATCTCGAAGTCCGGCAGTACCTCACTCCCGGTGCCATCCTGAAAGTCACCGGCAAGGTCTCGCGCAAGGACGATGAGCCGAAGATCCTGGCGGATTCACTGGAGCCGCTCACCAACGATGCCCGGCCGACCATGGCCCGGCCCGCACCTGCGGACGGTGACGTGGCGATCGATGACCTGGACGCGGCAGTCACGGGGGCGTCCGCCTCGCAACCGGGTGCCGCCGAACGAACGGGTGCGGATTCCGAGGCTGCCTGCGAATCCCTGACGGTCAAGCTGGGGTCCCATACGACCATGGCGACGCTGGAGTCGATTAAGCAGACGCTTCTCGAGCACCGCGGCGAATCGCCGGTCTATCTGGTGCTTCCCCGGAACGGGGAAGCGAAGCGGCTCAAGTTGAATCACGGCGTGCGTTATTCGAAAGCCCTGACCGAGGCGCTCGAAGCCGTGGATTGGGGAATCGCCATCGAGGCCCGGTAGGCTTCGTCCGGCGGTGCATGCTATCATCATTGGGTAACTTTTCGTCCCATGAGCCAGCAATTACTCAGGAAAGCATCCACCGCATTCGTGAAGCCCGCCTTTACGGATGTGCGATCCGGCGATCGGGTCCGGGTGTACACGACCGTCAAGGAAGGCAGCAAGGAACGGACGCAGTATTTCGAAGGCCTGGTGATTCGCCGCCGCGGCGGCATCGGCCCGGAAGCGACGTTCACCGTCCGGCGGATCAGCTCGGGCGTCGGTGTGGAGCGTACGTTCGCGCTGCATTCTCCGAAGATTACCAAGGTCGAGGTCCAGCGCGGGGCCAAGGTGCGCCGCGCGCAATTGCACTACATGCGGGACCGTGCCGGCAAGGCCGCCCGGATGAAGGAGGTTCCCGTACGAGCCGGCGAGCGGGAGATCGAACACCCCTGGCTGACGGCGGACAAACCCGTTTCGAAGGCCAAGACCAAGCAGGTTGCTACTGCGAAGAAGCCGGCAGCCGCGAAGGCACCCAAACCCGATGCCAGTAAAGCCGAAGCCAAACAACCGAAGACGGACGGCAAGTAACAAGCCGCCGGGACGTGTCGTCGAACGCCGCCTGGGCGCGGGCGGTCTGTTGGTCGCTGGCGTGGACGAAGTCGGCCGGGGTGCCTGGGCCGGCCCGCTGGTCGCGGCCGCGGTGATCCTGCCGGACCCCTGCCGCCTGCCCGGCATCCGTGATTCCAAACTGCTGACAGCCGGCCAGCGCGAACGGCTGGCCGGCCGGATCCGGTCGAAGGCCCTCGCGATCGGCATCGGCACGGTCTCCATCGATGAGTTCAACCGGCACGGGTTCCCCTGGGCATTGCGGGAATGCGGTCTGCGGTCACTCCGGGAACTCGGGCTCCGACCGGACCACGTCCTGCTCGACGGCCACTATGACTATTTCCGTGGTGCGATCGGGTGCGAGACGATCGTCGGCGGGGACGGCACGGAACGCTGCATCGCGGCGGCATCGATCGTGGCGAAAGTCCATCGCGACGCCCTGATGCGCGAACTCGACGACGCGTTTCCCGGGTACGGTTTCGCCGAGCACAAGGGCTACGGCACTCCGGCGCATCGCCGGGCGCTGGCAGCGCGGGGGCCCGTGGAGATCCACCGGGCCCAGTGGCGGCCCGTCTACGAGCAGCTCCAGCGGCAGCTCGCCGTCTGAAGCGCTATACTGGAACGGTGAAAAGCAAGCAGCTGGTAGGGGCGGACGGGGAGGCCCGCGCGCGCCGGTTCCTGGAATCACGAGGGTACGAATTCGTGGCCGCCAACGTGCGTACCCGCCGCGGTGAGGTCGACCTGGTCATGCGCGACGCCGGGGAACTGGTCTTCGTCGAGGTAAAGACCCGCCGATACGCCGGGACCGGCCTGCCCGAGACGGCGGTAACGCCGCGGAAACTCCGGCACATCGTACGGGTAGCCGAAGCATGGCGGCTGGCGGCCCGGTACGCCGGTCCCTGGCGGGTGGACGTGGTGGCGATCGATCCGGGAGGCATCCGCCACCATCCTAACGCGACCGTGGTATACTGAACCCGTTGGAGCCTCAGGCTCCGCTTTTTAGTCACGGACAATATCCCAATCATGAAGTTAGACATCGACCCCAAGGCGTTCAGCGAAGCGATCGAGCAAATCGCCTACGACCGGAAGATCCCCAAGGAGCGGATCTTCGAAGCGGTGGCCTCCGCGGTCGCTGCCGCGTACCGCAAGGATTACGGCTTTCCCGAGCAGCAGATTCGCGCCGACTTCAATCCCGAGAACGGCGAGACCAAGCTGTTCATCGTCCACGAGGTAGTCGCGACGAAAGAGGACGTGGAAAACGAGCACGTACAACTGCCGGTCGACGAGGCGAAGAAGCGCGGCGCCAAGGCGCCGAAGGACGGCGATATCTTCGAAGAACCCGTGGAACCGCCGGCCGGCTTCGGACGCATCGCCGCCCAGACCGCCAAGCAGGTGATCATCCAGCGGATCCGTGAGGTCGAGCGGGAGATCGTCCGCGACGAGTTCTCGGACCGGACCGGGGAACTGATGACCGGTTCCGTTCAGCGGATCGAGGGACGCAACGTGTTCGTGGAAGTGGGCCGGGCGATCGGCATCCTCGGGCCGGGCGACCAGATCGAACGGGAACGGTACTACATCGGCCAGCGACTGCGCGTGATGCTTCGTGAGGTGGATCCGGAGGGCCGTGCCGCCCAACTGATCTTCACCCGGGCACATCCGGACTTCGTGCACCGGCTATTCGAGCTCGAGGTGCCGGAAATCCATGCCGGGACGGTCGAGATCAAGTCGGTGGCCCGGGAAGCCGGCGTACGCAGCAAGGTCGGCGTAGCCTCGAACCAGGAGGGCGTCGATCCGGTCGGTACCTGCGTCGGGCAACGCGGAACCCGCGTCCAGGCGATCATGGCCGAGCTCGGTGACGAGAAGATCGACATCGTCCTCTACGACGAAGATCCGCACACGTACATCGCCAATGCGCTCAGTCCGGCGAAGATCTCCAAAATCGACCTCGACGAGAAGACCAAGACCGCCACGATCAAGGTCGCGGACGATCAGCTTAGCCTGGCGATCGGGCGTGGTGGCCAGAACGTCCGGTTGGCGGGCGAACTGACCGGCTGGCAGATCGACATCGACAAGTCGGAGGCCCAGCAGGCGGCCGCCGCCGAGACCGCGGCCGAAGGCGGCACGGTGGTCGCGAGCATCCCGATCGGGAAGGTCGAGGGCGTCACCGAGGAAGAGGCGGCGGCGTTCGAAGGTGCGAAGCTTGAGACAGCTCAGAAGATCGTGGCCGCGGAGCCTGAGGAGTTGGAACGCGTCGGGGGTGTCGAACCCGAACGCCGGCAGGAGATCCAACAGGCGGCCGCCCAAGCGGTCAGCGAATCCGGCGAGGCTGGCGAGGCCTCCGCGCCGGTGGAAGCCGCCGCATCTGCCCCCGAGGACGCCAAGCAACCCGCTGAGTCCGACTCCGATGGAAAGGCGGCGGAGGATGCCTCCGATGACGAAGGGGCTTCACCCGAAGCAGCGTCACCGGAACCCGACACCGAGATCGGCACCGATGCCGAGCCCGATCCCGATAGCGACGCTGATGGCGACACCGAAAGCGGCGGAACAGCGGCCGAGGCAGCGTCCGAGGAGCCAACCACCGGCGACGAGGACGAACCCGCCGGCGAAGGCGATGACTCGTAGCCGCGGGTTTCTCTTGACATGCGTCCGCGCTCCTGTACGGTAATGTCGCGAACCGCAAAATACGATTCGCACAAAAACATATAGACATCACGGCCATTTTTCGCCATTCCTTCCATCGAGGGGATTTCGCGGACCGCCTACACTAAGCTAAGCACGAGGATTTCCATGCAGAACGAGCATTTCGAGAAATTTACCAAGAACGCCAAGCTTTCGCTGACCGCCGCGCAGAAGGCGGCGCGAGCGATGGGTGAGGCGTACATCGGCACCGAGCACATCCTGGTCGGCCTGGTTTCCAACCCGGAGGCGCTTGCGGCCGAGATTCTCGAGGGCCATGCCGTCACGCTGGAGAAGGTCCAGCTGGCACTCAGTTTTTCCTCGAAGTCACGCTATGACGCTGGCGGCGCCGGCCTGACCGATCCCGCCAAGAAGGTGATCGAGAAGGCGGTCGCCACCGCCGCGCGGCATCAGCACTATTACGTGGGCACGGAACATCTCCTGCTCGGCATCCTGGGCGACAAGAACACCAAGGCGTATTCGATCCTCGAAGAACTCGGTGCCGACCCGGAGCGGATCAAGTCGCAGGTGCTGAACCTGTTCCGGCATACCGGCGGCAGCAGTGCCACGGCGACCGGTGAACGGGCCGGCAGCCAACCGGTCATGCCGACCGGCGGACCGTTCAAGAAGGAGGACATCAAGGGTGACAAGAAGAAGACACCCGCGCTCGACTACTTCTCGACCGACCTGACCGAGCTGGCCGAGCAGAACAAGCTCGATCCCGTGATCGGACGTGACGACGAGGTCCAACGCGTCGTGCAGATCCTCGGGCGGCGGACCAAGAACAATCCGGTGCTGATCGGGGAGCCCGGCATCGGCAAGACCGCCATTGTCGAAGGATTGGCGGAGCGGATCATCGAAGAGCGGGTACCGGAGGCATTGCATGGCAAGCGCATCCTGGCGCTCGACCTGCCGCTGATGGTGGCGGGCACCAAGTACCGCGGTGAGTTCGAGGAACGCGTGAAGCAGGTGATCGACGAACTCAAGAAACAGGAAGACGTGGTGATCTTCATCGACGAGCTGCACACGATCGTGGGTGCCGGCGCGGCCGAAGGTTCGATGGATGCCGCCCAGATCCTGAAACCGGCCCTGGCGCGCGGCGAGATCCAGACCATCGGCGCGACCACGCTCGACGAATACCGGAAGCACATCGAAAAGGATGCGGCGCTGGAACGACGCTTCCAGCCGGTCCATGTGAAGGAACCGTCTCCCGAGGAAACGGTCGCGGTCCTGAAGGGGCTCCGGAAGAATTACGAGGACCATCACGGCGTGGAGATCACCGACGAGGCGATCGAGACGGCGGTCCGGCTCAGTCAGCGCTACATCGCCGACCGGTTCCTGCCGGACAAGGCGATCGACCTCGTGGATGAGGCGGCTTCGGCCGGCCGGCTCCGCGAAGGCGGTCTGACGCCGGAGCTCAAGAAACTCCAGGAAGAACTGACGGCGTTGAACGCGGAGAAGGAGCGGGCGATCGACAACCAGGATTACGAGAAAGCGGCCCAGCTCCGCGACAAGGCGAACAAGATTCGTGAGCAGCTCCGCGGGAAGGGGCCGAAGACGGTCAAGGTGAACGAAGAGGATATTGCCACGGTCGTGGCCCAGTGGACCGGCGTGCCGGTCACGCGCCTCGTGAAGGCGGAAGCGGAGAAC
>CAYZCS010000021.1:0-14628 GCA_964476895.1 uncultured Candidatus Saccharibacteria bacterium
ATGGTGATCACCTTGTTGAGATGCTCGAGCCCCTCCACGGCCTCGTGGGCTCCCGGCTCCTCCTGGGCCCGGTGGAAGTGCTGGGCGAGTTTCTTGGAAAGGATCTGGTCCACCAATGAGCTCTTACCGGAGCCGGATACGCCGGTGACCGTCACGAACTTCCCCAGCGGGAACTCCACGGTCAGGTCATGCAGGTTGTTCTCGGTCGCGCCGACGACCCGGATCGCCCGGCCGTTCCCCTCCCGGCGCTTGGGCGGGACCGCGATGTCGTCCTCGCCGCGGAGATAGCGGCCGGTGATCGAACGCTTGGATTGGACCACCTTCTTCGGCGGTCCCTGCGCGACGATCTTCCCGCCGTGCTCGCCGGCTCCCGGACCGATGTCCACGAGGTAATCGGCCGACTCCATCGTCTCGCGGTCATGCTCGACGACGATCACCGTATTGCCGAGGTCGCGGAGCGTCTTCAGGGTCGAGATCAGCCGCGCGTTGTCGCGTTGGTGCAGGCCGATCGACGGCTCGTCGAGGATGTAAAGCACGCCCATCAGCGCCGAGCCGATCTGGGTCGCCAGGCGGATCCGCTGTGCCTCGCCACCGGACAGCGTGTTGGCGGCCCGGGACAGCGTCAGATAGTTCAAGCCGACGTCTTCAAGGAACCGGAGTCGCTCCCGGATCTCCTTGCAGATCTGCTTGGCGATCTGCTTCTGCTTGTCGGTCAGGTCCAGTCCGGCGAAGTAACGCTGGGCATCCGAAATGGAGAGCTCCGACACGTCTACGATGGACTTGTCGCCGATCGTCACGCCGAGGATCTCCGGCCGCAGACGCTTCCCCTTGCACAACGGACAGGGCTTGAGCGTCATGTACTTCTCGATTTCCTTGCGGACGTAATCGGAATCCGTCTCCCGGTGCCGCCGCTCCAGATTCGGCGCGACGCCTTCGTAGGCCGTCTTGAACCGGCGGGATCCCTGCCGGACGGTGATCTCTTCGCCGTTGGAACCGTTGAAGATCAGCTTGATGATGTCGGGCGACAGCGCGCCGACCGGCTTGTCTATGGAGAAGTCGTACGTCTCGGCCAGTCCTTCGAGAAGCCGGGTGTACCAGGTCATCCGCGAGGTGGTCCGGCTCCACGGCCGGATCGCGCCTTCGGCGAGGGTCAGCCGGGTGTTCGGGATGCACTTATGCGGATCGACCTCAAGCCGGCTGCCGAGGCCCGTACAGCGCGGACAGGCTCCGTGCGGGCTGTTGAACGAGAAGGACCGGGGTTCCAGCGGCGGCAGGCTGGGATGGCCGTTCGGGCACGCGTAATCCTCCGAGAACCGCCAGCGGGTCGGCTTCTTTTTCGCGCCCTCCACCGTTTCCACGAACATCGTGCCCTCGCCGACGCCGAGCGCCGTCTGCACGGAATCGAACAGTCGGTTACCGAGGTCCGGCTTGATGATCAGCCGGTCGACCACCGCCTCGATCGTATGTTTCTTCTTCTTGTCGAGCCGTGGGATGTCCTCGGAAAGCTCCCGGATGACGCCGTCCACGCGGACACGCGAGAAGCCGCCCTTGCGGAGCTTGTCGAAGACCTTCTCGTGCTCGCCCTTGCGGTCGATCACGACGGGGCCGAGCAGCATCAGCTTGGTACCTTCCGGGAGCTTGCGGATCTGGTCGGCCACCTCGGTCGGCGTCTGGCGCCGGACCTCGGCTCCGCAAATCGGGCAGTGCGGCGTGCCGATCCGCGCGAAAAGCAGCCGGAGATAGTCGTAGACTTCCGTGACCGTCCCGACCGTCGAGCGCGGATTCCGTGAAGCCGACTTCTGGTCGATCGAGATCGCCGGACTGAGCCCGTCGATCTGGTCAACGTCCGGCTTTTCCATCAGGCCGAGGAACTGCCGCGCGTACGCGGAAAGCGATTCCACGTAGCGGCGCTGGCCTTCGGCGTAGATCGTATCGAACGCGAGCGAGCTCTTACCCGAACCGGACAAGCCGGTCAGGACCACGAGCTTGTCGCGCGGAATCTCTAAGTCGACGTTCTTGAGGTTGTGCTCACGGGCACCACGGATGACGAGTTTCTGCATGCGGTTATGCGAAAAAGGGGTCGCTGCGACCGACCCAGTATAGCTCCGCCCGGGAAGCACGGTCAAGCCGTACGGGGGCGGTGGGCCGCCTTGCAGCATCGCCGGGAGTCGCTAGTATGAATCCTGGTACTGACCGCCATGCAAGAAATCAACGAAGACACGACAACCCTAGAACGGCACTCCAGCGGTTCCATCCGGCTCCTCCTGATGCCGATCGCGATCTCCGCGCTGCTGCTCGCCGCCCTGCTCGTCAGCTAGTCGTATGCACGACCCGCTCTGGGACCAGGGAGGCGACGCGCCGGTTTCACGCCGGGTCATATTTGGATTCGGCGGAACGCGCGGCGAGCTGGTCGTTGCCGTAACACCGGACCGGCCGGTTCCCGACGTGGGCAACATCAGCGAACGGATGATGCTCGAGGCGACGGTGCCGGCGAGCGAGGCCCGGCACGGTCAGACCGTCCATCCTCAGTTCGTGTTCGGGAATGTCGTCGAAACAGACGGTACGTTCGTCGTGTACGGACCGGATCACCGGGCGATCCCGGTCTTGCGATTCACCGCAGAGGAAGCAGGCAGCGAGACGCTGGACTATGCCGAACGGCTGGAGCAGACCAGGGCGGCACTGCCGCCGGCCCCGGTCCGACCGAACGAGGGTGTCATCGGCTTCCTGGTGCGCACCGACGTGCTGCACTTCTACCCGTTAGTACAGGTCCCCGAAGATGAGCACGAACACTTCCTCGGCGGCGACGGCTCGACCGGCGACCTGATCCAGGCGCTGCCGTATCAGGCGTAGGGCTCCTAGCTGCTGGAGCCGGTGTGCTTTGCGCGCTTCTTCAGATCACCGATCCGGTCCCGCAATGCCGCCGCTTTCTCGAACTCCAGGTTTTCCGCGGCCAGCTCCATCTGCACCTTGAGGTCGTGCAAGTAGCGTTTCATCTGCTCCGGCGGCAGGTCCACGTGCCGTTTGGCGTCTTCCAGCACCTCCGCGGCCTCGTGTTCTTCGACCTGCTCGTCCGCCCGTACCGCGGCCGCGATCTTCTTCTTGATACCCTGCGGCGTGATGCCATGCGCCCGGTTGTAGGCTTCCTGCTTTTTCCGGCGACGGGCCGTCTCGTCCATCGCCCGCCGCATCGAGTCGGTCACCCGGTCGGCATACATGATCACCCGCCCGTCGAGGTGCCGGGCCGCCCGGCCCATCGTCTGGATCAGCGAAGTATCGCTCCGGAGGAACCCTTCCTTGTCGGCGTCCAGGATCGTCACCAGGGAGACCTCCGGCAGGTCGAGCCCCTCCCGGAGCAGGTTGATGCCGACCACCACGTCGTATTCGCCGGCCCGGAGTGATCGGAGGATTTCCGTCCGTTCCAGCGTCTCGATATCCGAGTGCAGGTGCATGACCTTCACTTCGGCCTCACGCAGGAACTCGGCCATATCCTCCGCCATCTTCTTCGTCAACGTCGTCACCAGCACCCGCTGGTTCTTGGCCACGGTCTCCTTGATCTCCGCCAGCAGGTCGTCGATCTGATGTTCCGTCGGACGAACCTCGACCGGCGGGTCGAGCAGTCCGGTCGGCCGCACCACCTGTTCGGCGACCTGCTTCGACCGTGAACGCTCATACTCCGCCGGAGTCGCCGAGACGTATACCGCTTGCCTCACCAGCCGCTCGAACTCGGAGAACTTGAGCGGCCGGTTGTCCAGCGCCGACGGCAATCGGAATCCGTAATCCACCAGGGTCTGCTTGCGGGACCGGTCGCCGCTGTACATCGCACCAACCTGCGGGATCGTCATGTGCGATTCGTCCACGAACATCAGGTAATCGTCCGGGAAGTAGTCGAGCAGACAGCTCGGCCGTTCGCCGGGACGACGTCCGGCGAGGTACCGCGAGTAGTTCTCGATGCCGGAACAGAATCCCGTTTCCCGAATCATCTCCAGGTCGTAGTTGGTGCGTCCCTTCAGCCGTTCGGCCTCCACGATCCTCCCCGTATCGGTGAGCTCCTTGAGCCGCAGCTCCAGGTCCGTTTCGATCTGCTTCACCGCCCCGCCGAGCTTGTCCTTGGTGGTCACCCAGTGGCTGGCCGGAAAGACATGGAGCTCCCGCTTGGTGTCGAGCAACTCCCCGGTCAGGTAGTCGATCGCCGTGATCTTCTCGATCTCGTCACCGAAGAAGTCGAGCTTGTACGCGAAGTCCTCATAGGCCGGGAAGATCTCGACCACGTCGCCGCGTACCCGGAACTTCCCGCGCCGGAAGTCGACCTCGTTCCGGTCGTATTGCAGGTCGATCAGCTGGCGAAGCAGCTTGTCGCGGTCACGGCTCTCGCCCTGCTTCAGGGTGATGTGGACGTTCTCGTAGTCGGACGGCGAGCCCAGCCCGTAGATGCACGAGACGGACGCCACGATCAGCACGTCGGGGCGCGTGAGCAGGCTCATCGTCGCGGCGTGGCGAAGCTTGTCGATCTCCTCGTTGATGTCCGCGTCCTTCTCGATGTACGTATCGGACTGCGGCACGTACGCTTCCGGCTGGTAGTAGTCGTAGTAGGAGACGAAGTATTGGACCGCGTTCTCGGGGAAGAACTCCCGGAACTCGGCGGCAAGCTGGGCGGCCAGCGTCTTGTTGTGCGCCATCACCAGCGTCGGCTTCTGGACCCGCTCGACCACATTGGCCATCGTGAACGTCTTGCCGGAGCCGGTCACGCCGAGCAGCGTCTGGTCGCGGTGGCCTTGCTTCAGCCCTTCCGTCAACGCATCGATCGCCGCCGGCTGGTCGCCGGCGGGCTTGAATCCGGAATGGAGCTTGAACGGAGGCATATTCCCATCAATATAGACACACTATAGCCAGTATGTCATCATGCGCCGTTATGGCTGACCGCCCACCGGAACAGGAACCTGCACCGACACCCGCGGAATCTCTCTTCAAGGTAGCCCAAGAGTTGATGGCCACGTACCCCGAGCACTGCTTTACTGACCGTTCCAAATCGACTTCCGTGCTCGTGGCCCAAAGCAGCGAGGGTAAGGAGTACGTACTGGTCGGAAGACACGGACATGAGGCGCACCCCAAGCCGCCGCGAGACCTATGCATCCATCCTGTGATCAAGGGCGCGATTAGTGACGGTATCTGTGTAGTTAATTCGGAGCGAAATGCCCTGGTCCACGTGGACATAACCGGCGTACCGTACGCAGATAACCTGCAAGAAGGCAGTCTCGAATATGAGGTGGTACAGGACATGGCGCAACGAGATGCGAACCAGTTGGAAACCGCCGCACCGGCACCGCTGACCCCCGAGAAGGTCCGCTTAATCATCAGCCAAATCGACTCCGATCCGCGGACTACGCTCAGTTAGACAGGTCCGGCCGCCGCTTCGCAGTCAATGAACCTGAGCGCTCCTTGCGCCACCGTTCGATATCCGCGTGATGCCCGGAGAGTAATACCTCCGGCACCTTGAGCGACTTCCGACCCGCCTTGAGCACTTCGGGACGGGTGTAGTGGGGATACTCCAAGCCGCCGCCGAGCGCTCCCGAGAACGTTTCCTCCTTGTCGGACCGTTCATCACCGAGCACGCCCGGTACCAGGCGGGTGACCGCGTCGATGACCACGAGCGCCGGGAGCTCGCCGCCCGTCAGTACGTAATCGCCGATCGAAAGCTCTTCATCGATCAGTTCCTCACGGACCCGGTTATCTATCTCCTCGTAGTGACCGGCCAGGAGGATCAGGTGCCGTTCGCCGCTCAGCTGTTCCGCGTCTCCCTGCTTAAACGGCTTTCCCTGCGGGGTCAGGTAGATTCCCCGGGTCGTCCTCCCGGCAAGCTCCTTGAAGGCAGCGAATAGCGGTTCCGGGCGGAGCACCATGCCCGCCCCGCCGCCGTACGGGACGTCGTCCACCTGTTTGCGTTTGCCGAGCCCCCACCTGCGGAGATCGTGGACGTGGAATTCCGCCAGCTTCCGCTCCGCGGCCTTCCGCATCATGCTCTGGCCGAGCGGGCCGGTGAAGTATTCCGGGAACAGGGTTATGACGTCGATACGCATCCTTGCCATTCTACCGGCAGGAACAGGCATCGGGCGAACGGCCAAAACCGCCTTATGCGGCGCGAGTCCGGTTGGTACTGTTCACTGGCCGCTCAGGCGGCTTCGGCCGGCGGATGCATGGTCTCGCTGAGCTCACGATGCAGGCTGCTGAGCACGTTGTATCGTTCCGCCAGAAGCACATCCCCGCTTTCCGCACAACCCCGTTCGGCCAGGGTGCAGTCTCCCGTGATCTGCATGGCGCGATTCATATCGCCGTCGGCAATACATTCCCGGGCCCTCTCCAGTGTCCGCTCGATCCGCTGAAATGGTGTTGCGGCCTCCCCAATGGCGTCGCCGGCCGCTGCTACGGCTTCGATGTTTCCATGTTCGAGCGCGGACCGCTCCATGGGTTCACCATAGCGAGCCGCGAAGCGGTACGTCAACCGGAGATAAAAAGAGCCCGAGGAGTCATGTGGTTTGCAGTTGGTGGTGCAAAGACTCGCTCGGGCATCTTGCTCTTCGGGAATGAAAATTCCATTGAAGAGGTGCGGGCACGGGAAGGGCTGGATTCGAACCAGCATCTTTCGATTTCGGTCGAACGCTTACCAGTTGAGCTACCTCCCCTCGGTACTAGTACAACAAGCGCACGCCAGGGCTTGAACCTGGAACCTCAGCATTTATAGTGCTGCGCTCTAACCAGTTGAGCTACATGCGCGCGGTACTACCGTGAGGAACTCCGGAGACGGGATTCGAACTCGCATCTCCCTCGGGGGGCGAAAGGCGCTTTACCCTTAAGTTAACTCCGGAATGCCTACCGCTTACGCGGGGCCGCTTGTACCCCTAAGGCACACGCAGCCCCGCACAAACGGTCATGTTTGAAAGTACGACTATAGAGCCTACAAGCCGATCGGCTTGGCGTCAAACTTACAGTTCGTCGAGCGGCGATTTCTCGCCGAGGGCCTGATCTACGGCCTCGTCGCGCCGAGGCTTGTCGCCCTCCTCGACCGACTCGCCGGTCGCTTCGTCCATCTGCGAATCGTCGTCGGAACGTACTGGTTCGGCCGCCGCGGTGTCTTGCTGCTCAGCCGCCACTTCGGAAGCGTCCGCTTCCTCGGCCGGGACGTCGTCCGTTGCCGACGTGGCACCAGCCGCGGCCTCGGTTACCGACGCGGCGGCCGCACCGCTGTCTTCGCCTTCCGGTTCGATGATCTTCATGTTCACACGGGCGTCGTGCTTGGCACCGACTACCTTGAGGAGCGAACGGATCGCCTTGGCGGTCTGGCCCGACTTGCCGATCACCTTACCCATGTCTTCGGGATTGACGGTCACGGTCAGGAGCACGCCCATCTCGTCGACGGTACGGTCCACCTGCACGTCGTCCGGATTATCGACGATCGTCTTCAGCACGAACTCTACGAATTGCTTGTCTTGGTCCTCGGTCATCAGGAATCTCCTTTTTCCTTATCCTTTTCCTTGTCTGCGGATTGCTTGTCATCGCCCGGGTCCCCGGCGGGCTGGTCGGCGGATTTCGCTTCGGCCTTGTCGGCAGATCCGGCATCACCGGTTTTCTTCGCAGCCGAATCATCCTCAGCGGAAGCTGCCTCGGAAGCGTCGCTTTCACCGGCCTTGGCCTCTGCTTTGCCGCTTTCGGCTGGCTTCGCCGCGGGTTTATTCTTGGCAGGTGCCGCGCCTCCTTCGGTCTCGGCTTTGGCCTCCTTGCGCTTCTTGCGCTCCGGGCGGCGGTTCTTCTCGGTGATCTTCTCGCGCTTCACCACGCCCGCCTTCTCGAGCAGCATCTCCGCCGTCTCCGACGGCTGCGCGCCGCTCGCCAGCCGTTGCTTGGTGCGGTCGGCGTCTACCTTGAGCTCTTTGGTCAACGGGTCGTAATGGCCGAGCACCTCCAAGTAGCGACCCTTAACGGCCGCGCTTTTCTCGGCGACGACGACGCGGTAGTGAGGGCGTTTCGTCCGACCGGTTCGGGAAAGTCTGATAACCAACAAGTTCAGTGTCTCCTGTGTACGGAACTTAGCTTACGCGAGCTACGCGTTCTCATCAAGGAGTGGCTTCAAATCTTGCCACAATCGTTCGAATTTCGTAAATCCGGATTCTTCATTGATGTGACCGCCACCGCGTATTTTTGTAACTTCAACATCCTTACCTAAGCCATTCGCAATGACATCGGCGTGATGCATTGGAACAAATGGATCATCAGTTCCGTGATACACGAAGAACTTTTTACTTGATTGAGAAATTCTATCCCATCGGAATTGTTCCTCGTAGAAAGATTGATTCAGCTTATTAAAGGTTTGAGTTTCTTCTTTTTTCTCTAATGGTCCAACTAATCCGGAAACTAAGAAGGTTGCATCACGTGGACCATCTAAGTTTCTTTCCAAGAGCCGGAGTGCAAACGTAGCCCCAATGCTGTGCCCAATAATTATGCTTGGATGTCCTGCTGGAAGCTGCCTAGTTTTTCCATAGGCCTCTAACCAAGTTTTCAAACTCTGTTCTTCTGGTGTTGGGAACTTCGGGATCGAAACAGTATGTCCATATTTTTGTGCTACTTCCTGAAGCCACGGAAACCAGTTACCTTCCGGGCTTCCCTTGGTTCCATGAAAAATAATTAGCTCTTTACTATTCATGCGCTCACCTTATCAGAACCGACGACCTTCTCCGCTTCCGGCAGCTTGAGCGAGAGCATCGTCGAAACGCCGCCTGAGTCCATCGAGACACCATAGAGCATCGACGCGGCCGTCATCGTGTCACGGTTATGCGTGACCACCAGGAACTGCGTCTGCTCCGCCAGCTCGGAGAGCACGCGCGCGAAACGGCCGGTGTTGGCCTCATCGAGCGCCGCGTCCACCTCGTCGAGCATCACGAACGGCGAGGGGTTCACCTTGAGGATCGCGAAGAGCAGCGCCACCGAGGTGAGCGCCCGCTCGCCACCGGAAAGCTGGGCGAGCGACTTGAGACGCTTGCCGGGCGGTACGGCCTTGATCTCGACGCCCATGTCGAGTTTGCGCGGAGCGGTCTCGCCGCCACCATCCGCTTCTTCATCCTCGGCCCGTTTCGGCTCGACCATCTCCAGCGACGCCTTGCCGCCGCCGAACAGCTTCTCGAAGTACTCCTCGAACGCGTCGCCGATCTTCTCGAACGCGTCGCTGAAGATCGTCCGGCTCTTCTGCTCCAGCTCCCGGATCACCTGCTCCAGGTCCTTCTTCGCCTTGGCCAGGTCCTCGCTCTGCGCGGTCAGGAACTGGTGCCGTTCCTCGACCTCCTTATGCTCCGCGGTCACCGCCGGATCGATCCCGCCCATCTCCATCAGCTTCCGTTCCAGCTTCGCGATCCGCTCCTCGCCCACGTCTTCCGCGGTAAGCGGTGCGTCATCGGCGGGCGGGAACGCGGAGTCGCCCTTGAGGTTCGCGAGCTTGCCCTTCGCTTCATGGACGAGGTCATCGAGCCGCGTCTCCAGCTTGGCAAGCTCCAGGTTCTGCCCTTCCAGCTCACGACGGTACTCGTCGTGCGTCCGCTGCTTGGTCCGGAGCGCCGTCTCGTGCTCCTTGAGCTCATCGGTCTCCCCGAAGCTGCGCTGCTGCTCCGTGGCCACGCGCGCATCGAGGGCCGTGACCTGCTTCTCCAGTTCCTGCAGTTCCGCGCCGGCCGTCTGCGCGGTCTTGGCCGATTCCGCGGCAGTGGCTTTCGCCGTCTTCAGCTCCGCGACGGTTTCCTTCAGTCGTGCGGCAAGCGTCTTTCGCTCGGTCGCCGTCCGATCGGCCTGCTCGCGACGGAGCTTCGTCGCTTCCTCCCGAGACGCCCGCTGCACCCTGAGCGATGCCAGTTCTTCCTGGAGCTTCGTCCGTTCCGCCAAGGCTTCATCCGGCTCACCGGCCGCCAAACGGCGGCTGCGTGCCAGGACCTTCCGGAGTTCCGTCAATTTCGCCGTAAGCGTCTCCTTGGCGGCACCGGTCGTCACCGCTTTCTCGATCTCCGCCGTCAGCTCGTCCGCCGACCCGAGCAGCTCCGACAGGTCTCCGGACCCCGCCAGCGTATCCTGGGCCAGCGCCGCGATCTGCCGTTCGACGGAGGAGATCCGCTGGTCAAGGTCGCCGGTGCCGGCATCCGCTTTGCCGGATACCGCCCCGGGTAGCGCCTCCAGCCGTTCCGTGAGGTCGCGCTGCTGGGCAGACAGACGCTCCGCCGTGGCCTTGGCCATTTCGCGAGCGGTTACCGCCTGGTTCATCCGGTCGCGGAGCGCATCACGTTTTCCCGCGACTTCGTTCCGTTCCGCGAACAGCTTGTTCAGGGTGAGCCCCTGCTGCCGCGATCGCAGCTCATCCACCTTCGCGGAGAGCTTCTCCAGTTCCCCGCCGAGCTTGGCGTGTTCCTGCTCCAGCTCCTCCCGTTTGGTGCGGCGCTCCGTGACCTCGCGCGAGAGCTCACGGTACCGCCGTCCGTACAGGCCGAGCAACGCATCCTTCAGCTGCTGTTCCACCTCGGCGCGCTTCGCCAGGGCATCCGCCTGCCGGGCCAGCGCTTTCAGCCGCGGTCCGAGCTCCTTGAGAATGTCCTGGACCCGGCTGAGGTTCCGTTCGGTCTCGCCCAGTTTCCGTTTGGCCTCGTCGCGCTTCAGGTAGAACTGCCGGACACCGGCGGCCTCCTCGAAGAGCCCGCGCCGCTGTTCCGGCGTCTGGGTAAGCACCTTGTCGACCAGGCCCTGGGAAATCACCGTGTAGTTCTCGGCTCCGATGCCGGCTACCGCGAACGCATGCAGCAGGTCGGTGAGCCGCACCTTGCCGCCGTTCACCAGGTATTCGGAGTCGCCCGAACGATACTGGCGACGCGTCACCACGACCTCGTCGTAGTCGTACGGAAGGCGTTTTGCGGAATTATCGAACGTAAGCGAGACCTCGGCCATGCTCATCGCCGGCCGCTTGGCGGTGCCGGAGAAGATCATGTCTGTCGAGACCTTGCCGCGGACCGCCTTCTTCGACTGCGCGCCGAGCACCCAGCGGATCGCGTCCGCGATGTTCGACTTGCCGGAGCCGTTCGGCCCGACGATCGCCGTAATCCCCGGCTCGAACCGCAAAGCCGTCCGCTTGGCGAACGACTTGAATCCGGTGAGTTCTAACGAGGTCAGGAACATGGTTCAGGAATCCTTGGGACGTTTCTTCACGCCTTTCGCGAGCGCGTCTTCCGCCGCCGCCCGCTCGGCCAACTGCTTCGAGGTCCCCTTCCCCTCGCCAAGCTTATTGTCGCCGACACCGACCGAGACCGTAAAGTGCTTGGCGTGGTCGGGACCGTGCTCGTCGAGCACCCGGTAGCGCGGGGTCTTTCCCAATTTCTCCTGGGCCAGTTCCTGCAGCAGGCTCTTCGGCTCGCGATGCGATTCCTCGGCGATGATCGTCTCCAGGGCGGTGATGATCTTCCGATGGATGAAGTCCTTGGCGACGTCATACCCCTGGTCGAGGTAGATCGCGCCGATCACCGCCTCGCAGGCGTTGGCGAGCAGGGCGGACCGCTGGCGGCCGCCGCTCTTCTCCTCGCCCTTCGACATCAGGAGCGCCTGGCCGAGCCCCAGCTCTTCCGCCACCACGGCCAACCGCTCCCCGCGAACCAACGCGGAACGCAGGCTGGTCAGCTCGCCCTCCGGATAATCGTAGGTCCGGTAGAGATGGTCGGTAACCACGAGCTCGAGCACCGCGTCCCCGAGGAACTCCAGGCGCTCGTTCTGCGGCAGGTCGAAGTTCCGGTTCTCGTTGAGGTAGCTCCGATGCACCAGCGCCGTCCGGAGCAGCGAACCGTCCTTGAACGTGACGCCGAGCTTCTTCTGGACCGTGGTGGGCGAATCAGGCGCCATGCGTAAGCTCCTTCGTGCGTTTGGCCGCCTGCGCCACCAGGCGCCGCAGGTTGGCGTGGGGAATCGCCCGCACGGCTTCGTCGGGATCGAACCAGCGGGCGTCCGCCACGAGCTGGTCGTGCGGGTCGAACTTCTCCGGATCAAGCTTCGTGTCGCCGGTCGCCCGCATCAGGTAGAGGTCGACCGTCTTCCGGACCGTCTTGCCTTTCTCAGAGCCACGCAAACCGCGGAAGTGGTAAGTGTTCTTGCCGAGCGGCTCGACGACCTCGGCGGTGATACCGGTCTCCTCCTGCACTTCCCGCACGCCGGCGGTCTTGCTGTCCTCACCGGGATCGATGTGCCCCTTGGGAATCGCCCAGGCGCCGTCGAACGAGTGCTTGATCAGCAGTAGTTTCGGAGACCCCTCGACGACCGCGAAGACGATGCCGCCCGACGAATGGACGAACCTACTTCTCTGCTGGCGGTTCTTGCCCGCCGGCCGGCCGCGTCTTTTCGGGTTGCGTTTCTTTTCCGTCATCACCTTGCTTACCATCCTTATCGTCCTTCCCATCATACTTGTCGCTGCCGCGGTAGACAGTCCCCAGCACGCCGTTCACGAATGAACCGGAATTCTCGCCGCCGAACGCCTTGGCGATCTCCACCGCCTCGTTGATCGCCACCTTCGGGGGGACGCCGTCGGAGTAAAGCACCTCATAGATCCCGAGCCGGAGCACCGCCCGATCGATCGCCGCGATCTGATCGAGCGGCCATTCCGGCGCGTGCTTCACGATCAATGCGTCGATTGCCTTGCGATGCTTGGCCAGCCCGGCGGCAGCCTGTTCGACATATGCCCGCTCTTCGTCAGACACCTGCTCTCTCTGGAGATGGCGTGCCGTGATGTCGGTAAGCGCCTGTTCGGGGTGGAATTCCGCCTCATACAGCGATTGCATGAGGACGGTCCGAAGCGTGTGACGGTTCGACATCAGTCTTTCTTGACGACCTGCCGGCCGCGGTACTGCCCGGTGTCGGGGTCCGCACGGTGGCTCAGCCGTAATCCGGTAGCGGTCTTCACCGCGCCGGGGGCTTTCGGTGCTAGATGCGAACGTCCCTTGCGGGTCCGTGTCTTCGACTTCTTTTGCTTAGGTACGGCCATA
The DNA here is from genome assembly GCA_964476895.1 of uncultured Candidatus Saccharibacteria bacterium. Classification (GTDB taxonomy): domain Bacteria; phylum Patescibacteriota; class SICC01; order SICC01; family SICC01; genus JALYJZ01. The sequence continues at coordinate 13,041 of CAYZCS010000021.1, forward strand.
TAGACAGCTTACAGGGTGAACGCTGCCAGTGGCTAGGCCGGATACACCTCAATGCCGACGGATCACGAACGAGGCGACGATCGCGGTATAGGCTCCAATCATCCCGATACCGAACAACATCAGGATGACCGACATCAGGCGTCCGCCGGCCGTCACCGGATAGATGTCGCCGTACCCCACCGTCGTGATCGTAACGATCGCCCACCAAAGGCTGTCGTCGGGGGTAGCGATCATCTCGTTGGTGCCGTATTCGAAGAAATGGAATCCCAGCGCGCCGGATACGACCACCACGGAGACCAGCGAAGTGAGGAAGATGAAGTACGTCTGTTCGGTGAAGCGCTCAGCCGCACGGGCTAACAGTCGCAGCCGGATGATGACTTGTACCAACCGGATCAGCCGGAGCGAGCGCAATGCCTGCGTGGTCTCGGTCGTCAACGGGATCGAAGCGAGCAGTTCCCACCAGTAACGCCGCAGGAACCGCCCGCGATGGTCGGCACGGTGCAGCCGGAACAGCCAGTCAGAGAGGAATACGAGGGCGATGCTGGTATCCGCGGCGACCAGTAGGGCCCGCCCGGTCGTCGAGAGATCCATCGTAAGGTCGATCACGAGCAGCCAGATGCTCGTCAGGGCCAGGAGCGCGATAGTAGCCGTTCCCAGCACCATCCGGCGGTACGGATGCTTCCGGGCTGGCATGGTCGCAACGGACATTACCAACCTAGTATACTATATGGTCGCTAGCTTTTGAACCGCTTGAGATCGCCGAAGGGATGCTCGTCGTCCCCTGAATCTCCTTCGGGTGCGTGCGTATGCGGTTCGACGTTGAGGTCCTTGCCGCAGATAGGGCAAAGCCCCTCGCACTTCGGGTCGTGCAACGGTTTCTCCGGCAGGCGGGTCAGGATGACCGCGCGGAACATCGGGTCCAGCACCAACCGTTCGTTCTCCGCCGGAAACTGTTCCTCGGTCGGTTCCTTCGTGAACTCTTCAGAGAATGGTTCGTCGATCGGATGCTCGAACGGCTTCAAGCAACGGCTGCATTCGAGTCCCACGATGGCAGTAAGATCGCCGGCGACCAGGTACCGGTCACCAAGCCGGGTGACCGTGCCGGATCCCCGGAGGTCCCGGAGGCTCTGAAGATCCTCGAGCTTCGGCTTGGGGGCGGAGAACCGGAACGGTTCGCTGGCACCAGGATCCGCGCTTCGCAGCGTCCGGATGTCGACGGTGATCATACGACGAAGTTGAGCAGCTTTCCGGGTACGTAGATTACCTGCTTCGGCTTGGCGCCGCCAAGGTGCTTTTGCACAATTTCGTTCGACCGTGCCGCCTCGCTGGCCGCCTCCTTGGTCAGCCCCGCCACCGGCAGCTCGATGGTGGCCCTGACCTTACCGTTCACCTGCACGACGATCGGTATGGTGTCCCGCTTCAGTGCCGCCTGGTCGATCGCCGGCCAATCCTGTTCGAAAATCGAATCCTCGTGGCCCAGCTCTTCCCAGAGCTCTTCGGCGATATGCGGCGCGAACGGCGCAAGCAGGACCAGATACCGCTCGAAGTAGGTTCGCGCGGCCGCCGGGACGCCGCCCTGTGCGTCTCG
>CAYZCS010000022.1:0-14093 GCA_964476895.1 uncultured Candidatus Saccharibacteria bacterium
CAGCCTACGCCGAACTAGCCAAGCAAGTCGAGCCGTTCGAGGATTTCTTTGAAAAGAATCCTGATAAGCGGTGGATTTCTGTCGAGCGTACCGATGGCGGCGAACCGCTTTCGGTCGGCATGGCTGGTGACGGTCGGCTTCTGATAACGGAAAGACGCCCCCGAGACGCCGATAGCTATGAAGGAGACGTCTACTGGAAGAACGAAGCCGGAGAGTTGGTCCATTTTGCACTAACCCCGGACCATGAGAAGTCGGCTCGGTTTACCCAAGCGTTCAAGACGGGTACTTCTGAGCAATTGGGCGCGATAGCTGAACATCAAGAGGGCGAGTCGGGAAGCGAATTGGCCGAGATCGTAAGGCAGGCCGAGGATTATCTCAGGGAGCACCCTGGTCAAGCGGTGGAGATCCAATATGAAGACGGAACGTCGGGTCAGGCGATTCGCCGGTCCGTGGATATTGAACTCGGAGACGATGACAGGGTGTACATTCACGAAGGCAGTGACGATCCCGTGGATCGCTACTGGATTGACGAATCCGGCGAGTTGGTAGGACTGAAGGAGCAACCGGCTCCGGGCAAGGCCGCCGAATTCGCCAAAGCCCTTGAGACCGGGACTTCCGAACTCGATCCCCTGCCGCCTGAACAGGAGCAAGCCGCGTATTCAGAGCTAATGGATCTGTTCGACGAGACGAAGCCTTCCGGAGAAACGCGCAAAGTCATAGTTAAGGATGCCCTTAGCCAAAGAGCTACCCTGGAGCTTCATCGCGATGACGATACCGGAGTCAAATTCATTACCGATTTGTCGGAACGCGCAGAGGGAAAGCCCGGGATCTATGTCATCAAGGAGGGCAAGCTGTTCAAGCGGGATGATTTCCTGAACGAGGAACCTGCTTCCCGGAAAGCAGCCGCGCTGGTCCAGACCATGAAGACCGGCTCTCGCGTCGTTTTCTAAAATTGTCGGGTGGTATCAATACTTCATACCGTCATGCTTCTGTGCGCCACAAAGCGCCCATAGGCATGCTCGAGACCTGTCCTAACATCGTCTTCGTCCAAACGTAGGCCGCGCTCCCGGCACGCTAGCGGTGTCCATGCCAGATGTATGACCGCCACGGCATAGAGAATGTCGTCGAGGACGGCGCCTCCTAATTCGGTATATTGCTCCCTTACGTGCCGCCACAGGTTTGGTGTCGTGGCCAGTTGATATAACGAGATTGTGGGGTGCGTGAACCCGAAACCGTCCCAATCCGCCAGTCCCTCAATGGCATTTTGCTCGTCGGCGAGTATGTTATTCGTACTCAAGTCCCCGTGGCTCAGAGTCCTCTGAGATCGGAGCGAAGCTTCCCTGTCTTTTAGGTATTTAGCCGCAGCTGTCACGTACCGAAGTACTTTCCTATCGGAACTCTCCTCTAAAACTCTGTCAGCTTTCTCGGCGAAAAGATGTTCCCACAACTCATCTTTCGTGCCGAAACGGCTTACCCAACGAGACGTGTACGGCCGAGTTTCGTGGTGCATGCGATACAGTACCGTGCCCAAATTTTTACCAAGAGCTTCCAGGCTTTTCGTCTGGTAGTCTCTACTGATCGGCACGCCAGGAATCAGCTCCATGCGGTTCCAAAAATGGTAAGTGGTACCTTCGATCTTTTGGGGTTCGCATCGGGCGGAGCTGACTACACCTGGAATCCTGCATCCAATATCCAGTCCTTCTTTTCGCAAAACAAAGATGAATGCGAGCTTCGCCCTCTCCTGCTGCCATAGGTGCTCGGATGCATAGAACTTCTTAACGATGCCAGGACCGTCTGCCACGACAATCCCGCGAAAGCCTCGTCCGATTATTTTCATATTCAGGGCCTGGTACGCACCTACTTCACCGCCACGAACCAGCCCTTGATCGGCTTGTCGGAGTTGTACCAGAACTTCCGGAAGTGATCCTTCCAGAGCCGGAAGAATCCGTACGAGCTGTCGGCGAAGTAGAGCGCCCGGTCGTCGTGCTGGGTGATAAGGCCATAATGGCCATCTCCGCTATAGACGTGCTGATAGGTCACAATCACGTATGCACCTACGTCCAGATTCCGCTCGATGTCTTCGACGGAGCCGTTTTCTTTTTCCTCGACTATCTCCAGCCCCACGCTCTTTGCCGCCTTGACCACGTTCTCGTTCGAGGAGCCTACGCCTCTCTTGGCATCGCAGAGCCCGATCAGTTCTTTCTCGGAGTGCGAAAAGTCACCTTTCAGGTGAAGGACGTTGAGGATCGAACAGGGCCCGCAACTATACGTGGCCTCCTGGATGTGGAGCTTGTGTTGGGCGTATATGTTTTTGATATTCATGTTGAGTTACTCGATAAAACCGATCAGGCAAACCGTTGCACGCCCTCTTTCAGCGCAACCAGCTCGGTTTCTTCCTCACTGCGCCGCTTGAGCTCGATCGAACCCTTCTCAAGCGTCTTCTTGCTGACCGTCACACGATTCGGAACGCCGATCAGGTCGGCGTCGTTGAACTTCACGCCGGCGGATTCGTCGCGGTCGTCGTAGACCACCTCGACCTCGGCGGCTTGCAGGTCCGCGTAGAGCTTTTCCGCTGCCTCCTTGACCGCCTCATCTCCGCCGAGCGTCACCAGGTGCACCGCGAACGGCGCCACCGCGTCCGGCCAGATGATCCCCTTGTCGTCGTGGTGGGTCTCTACGATCACGCCCATGCAGCGGCTCGGCCCGATCCCGTAGCTCGCCATTATCGGCGCTTGTCGGTTTCCCTGCTCGTCCAGGAAGGTCACGCCCGCCGCCTCGGTGAACTTGGTGCCGAGCTTGAAGATGTTGCCTACTTCCGCGGCACTCGCCGACTGCACGACGGCACCGTCCCGCTTGTCCCCCGCCTTGCCTTCGAAGATCTCCTCATTCTGGGCGAATTTACGGTCCTCGGTGTAGTACACGGTATCCTCGCCGGCCTCGCAGAACACCTGGAATTCGTGGGAATACTTGGAGAAGACACCACCGGAGGCCTCGACCACCCAGGCGTCGAGTCCCAGTCGTTCGTACACCTTGAGGTACGCCTCCTTGACCTGCTCGTAGAAGCGGTCCAGGTCCTGCTGGTTCGCATGGAAGCTGTAGAGGTCCTTCATCATGAATTCCCGGCCGCGCAGCATGCCGGACTTCGCCCGGGGCTCGTTCCGGAACTTCACCTGGATTTGGTACGCTGCGAGCGGCAGGTCGCGGTAGCTGGAGATGTGGGGTTTCGCTACCTTGGCCACGATCTCCTCGTGCGTGAACCCGAGCCCGTATTCCTTGCCGTGCTGGTCCGTGAACTGGTACATCACCTCGCGGACCTCGGGATCGTCCCAGCGGCCGCTGGCCTTCCAAGGCGCGGGCGGATGCAGCGCTGCCAGGCTCAGCTCCTGGGCGCCGAGCGCGTCCATCTCCTCGCGGACGATGTTCTCGACCTTGCGGTAGACCCGCCAGCCGAATGGCAGCAGGTTATAAATCCCTGCCCCGAGCTGGTCGATGAAACCGCCCTGGACCAGGTAGGCGGCGTTCACCGAATCCGCGTCGGCAGGACGTTCGCGGAGCGGTTTGGCGAGGCTTTGGGAGAGGCGCATACGTTCGTGGCTTCAGCCCGCGGACGGGCGTGCTTGCTACCTAATGATATCGAAATACGTGATGAAAAGTATCAGGCCGATCAGGAACGCGAACCCGGCGGCGTGGACCAGGTGCTCGATCCGCGGACTGACGGGCTTGCCGCGCCTGAGCTTCTCGATGCCGACGAAGACCAGCCGGCCGCCGTCGAGCGCGGGAATCGGGAGCAGGTTGAAGATCGCCAGGCTCAGCGAGATGATCGCCACGAACCTGAGGAGCACCAGTGCGCCGAGATCGAGGACCTCCCCGGTCAGCTTGGCGATCCCGACCGGCCCGGCCACGCCCGCCGGCACGGAGCCCTGGGTGAAGATGCCGGCGAATACCCCGCCGATCGCCCCCAATGTGAGGATGGTGATCGCGACGATTTCCTTAAGCGCGGCCCAGGGCGCCACCCACCAGGGGTAATCCAGGCTTTGGTAGTTGTCCGTCGGAGCGATGCCGACCTTGCCGGCGGATACGCCGTCCGCTTCGGGAGTGACCGTCAGGGTCCGGACCTCGTCGCCACGTGCCACCGCGACGACGGTCGGTTCCCCGGCGCGCGCCGAGAGCAACGCCGGTACTTCGATCTGGCACCGCACGTCCTGCCCGTCGATCCGTTGGACCACGTCACCTGAGCGGATACCCGCTTGTGCGGCCGGGCCGCCTTCGGAGACCGCCGCGACGGTCACGTCGTTTCGGAAGGACGAGCCGGGGATGTCGTCGGCACAGAGCGCGATCGGCGGCATCTTGAAGAGAAATCCGACCGTGAGGAGGAGGAATGCCAGTAACGCGTTCATCGCCACGCCGGCGATCAGGACCCGTGCCCGTACGCCGGGCGATTTGGATGCGAAGGACCGTTTAGACTGTTTGCCACCGCCGTCCTCACCGAGCATCTTCACGAACCCGCCGATCGGCAGCGGGTAGATCGAATACGTCGTATCCCCGCGCTTGACCGCGAATATCCGCGGCACCAGCGGCAAGCCGAACCCGAATTCTTCCACCTTGATCCCGTTCCGCCGGGCTACCCAAAAGTGGCCGAACTCGTGCGCGACGATCAGCACGCCGATGATCAGGAGGAACGCGACGACGGTCAGGAGCGTATCCACGCCGGCCGCCTAGGTCCCGAACCGGCGCCCGCGGGCCGTGAAGTCCTTGAGCGCATCGGCCAGGTCCTCCGGCCGGAAGTCGGGCCACTGCTTCTTGGTGAAGTACAGCTCGGCGTACGTGCCCTGCCACGGCATGAAGCCGGACAGCCGCTGTTCGCCGCTGGTCCGGATGATCAGGTCGACGTCGGGCAGCTCCGGATCATAGAGCGCCTGCGCGAAGCTCTCCTCGGTGATCTCGTGCGGCTTCTTGCCGGCCAGCTTCTTGGCCGCCTCGACGAGCTCCGCCCGCCCGCCGTAGGAAAGGGCCAGCGTGAACGTCATGCCGGTATTGTCCTTGGTACGTTCGGTGGCTTCACGCAGCACCTTCTGGAGCTTCTCGGGAAAGCGGTCGGTCTGGCCGATCGCCCGCACGCGGATGTTCGCATGGTTCAGTTGGTTAATCCGGTTCCGGATGCCCCGCTCGAAAAGCTTGAAGAGGTACTCGACTTCGGCCGGACTGCGGTTCCAGTTCTCGGTGGAGAATCCCCAGGCCGTAAGGTACTTCACGCCTTGCCCGGGTGCGGCCAGTACCACCGGCCAGAGCGCCTTGTAGAGACCATGCCAGTGTCCTTTCATGGCCGGCAGTTCACGCAGCTTGGCCCAGCGGCGGTTGCCGTCCAGGATCATCGCGACGTGTCCGGTTGCGGGTGTCTTCATACGGTCATCAATTCGGTTCGTTTGGCCTCGGCCATGGATTCCAGTTCAGATTGGACCTTTTTGACTTCATCGTCCACCTGCTTCTTGTGACGGTTCAGCTGGTCCTCGGGCAGATCCTCCCGCTCGGCCTTGGCGATCTTGTCATGACGGGCCCGGCGGAGCGACACCTTCGCCGCCTCCAGCTTCTCCCCGACGACCTTGACCAGCTCCTTGCGCCGTTCTTCGGTCAACGGCGGCAGCGTGAACCGGATCTGCTGGCCGTCATTGTTCGGCTGACCGTCCAAGTTGGCGGCGCGGAGCGCCTGTTCGATCGGGCCGAGCATGCCCTTGTCCCACGGCGCCACCAGGATCACCGTGGCTTCAGGCACGGACAGCTGGGCCAGGCTCTTCAGCGGCTGAGTGGAGCCGTATGCATCGACAGGAATGTCGGCCAGGATGTCCGGGTTGGCACGACCGGTCCGGATCGCAGCCAGTTCGTTACGCAGGAACTCGACGACCTGCTTGAAGTCCGGATCAGCCATGTTCCCCGAGTGCGTACCGGGTGAACCGGGTTACCCGGATGTTTTCACCGAGGCTGGCGATCGCCGCCTGGATGACCTGCTCGACGGTCTGCTTCTCGTTCTTGATATAGGGCTGCGCGAGCAGCTCCTCGGGGTCCCTCGGGTTTCCCGCCGCGATCTGCATGGCGATCTCTTGCGCCAGGTTCCGGAAGTCGTCGCCGCGGGCGACGAAGTCGGTCTCGCAGAGCAGTTCCAAGAGCACGCCGATCTTGCCCCCGCCATGGATGTAGCTGTGCACGACACCCTCGGCCGTCTCGCGCTCCGCCTTCTTGGCGGCCTTGGTCAGGCCGCGTTCCTTCAGCAGTTCCTTGGCCTTGGCACCGTCGCCGGCCGCGTCTTCCAGGGCCCGCTTGGCGTCCATGATGCCGGCACCGGTGTCGGCGCGGAGCTTCTGTACGTCGGCGGCGGAAACGCTCATGCGGTCTTCGGCTCCGTGGGTGCGTGGGTGGTGCCCGGCTTGCTTTTTTCGGCCTCCGCCTCCTTGGCGGCGGCTTCTTTCGCTGCTTTGGCCGAACGCTGGTAGGCTTCCTTGCCGGCCGATACCGAGGAAGCGATCGCCGAGACGATCAGGCTGATCGCCGAGACCGCATCGTCGTTACCGGGAATCGGATAGTCGATGCCGGTCGGGTCCGCGTTCGAATCCACGACCCCGATGACCGGGATGCCGAGCTTCTTCGCTTCCGCGACGGCCCACTTCTCCCGGGCGACGTCGCTCACGAACAGTGCCTCCGGGGGCGATTCGAGTTCGGCTGCCCCGCCGAGCGTGTTCTCGAGCCGATCCAACTCGCGTTGTTTCATGGCCTGCTCGCCCTTGGGGAGCTTGTCCCACTCTCCCGCCTCCTTGCCGCTCCGGAGCTTTCGGAGCTGCTCGATCCGGCGCCGGATGGTCTCGAAGTTCGTGAGGAATCCGCCGAGCCAGCGCTCGGTCACGTACGGCATGCCGATCCGTTCGGCGGCGGCCTGGACCACGTCCTTGCCCTGCCGCTTGGTGCCGACGAAGAGCACCTTCCCGCCGTCCTTGGCGGTGCGCTCGGCGAACGCCTGGGCCTCGTGGAGGTACCCGAGCGTCTGCTCCAGGTCGATGATGTGCACGCCGCCCCGTTCGCCGAACAGGTACGTCGCCATCTGGGGGTTCCAGCGGCGGGTCTGGTGTCCGAAATGGACACCGGCCTCAAGGAGTGATTTGAGCGTGATATCGGCCATAGGGCTTCTTTACCTCCCCCGCCGTGCTCCCGTACGGGAGAGAAGCGTGTCGCGGGGTGCGTGATGTTCCCACTATACCGGGGCGGGCGTCGGACGGGCAAGCCGTGGCTTCGGGACGCCGGTACGGCGGCATGGTCCGGGACGTGCGTTTTGGGCGGTATCACGGGTATACTGGTGGGTATGCAACAGAGCATCCATCCCACCTATCATTCCGACGCCAAGGTCCGCTGCTCCGGATGCGGGCGTGAGTTCACGGTAGGCTCGACCGCCGAGGAGATCCGGGTCGAGCTGTGCAGCCAGTGCCACCCGTTCTATACGGGCAAGCAGAAGCTGGTGGATACGGCCGGCCGGGTGGAGCGGTACCGCGAGCGAGCGTCCCGCGCCAAGGCCGAGGCTGCCCGACGGAGCACTAAGCCCGAAGCCAAGGATGGCGCGCAGTCCACGGCCGAAGCCGGGCCGAGCTCGGCGGAACGCCTGGAGGCGATGCGCCAGGAGCTCGAAGAACGGTCGGACTAACCGGACGCACGGTGGCCGTCGACTGGCAGGCACTTGCGGAGGAGAACGAGGAGCTGACCCGTCAGCTTTCCGATCCGGACGTGGCCTCCGACCGGGCAAAGCTTACCCGCCTGGCCCGGCGGAAGAAGGAATTGGACGAGCTGCTCGGGCTGCGGGACCGCTTGCAGACGCTCCGGGCCGCGGTCGCGGATGCCACGCAGCATGCCGCTGGGGACGACCCGACGCTGAAAGAATTGGCGCAGGAAGAACTCCCGGCCCGGCGTGATGAATTGACGAAACTGGAGTCCCGGATCGCCGAGCTGACCCAGACCCGCGATCCCGACGACGAGAAGCCGGCGATCATGGAGATCCGGGCGGGTGCGGGTGGCGACGAGGCGTCCCTGTTCGCCAAGGAGCTGTACGGCATGTACGTCCGGTTTGCCGAAACGCAGGGGTTCACCACCGAGCTCCTTTCCACCAGCGCCTCCGGCGTGGACGGGTTCAAGGAGGTGGTCTTCCGCGTGGACGGACCGAACGCGTTCGCGCTGCTGCGGCATGAGGGCGGCACCCACCGGGTCCAGCGGATACCGACCACCGAGTCGGGAGGGCGTATCCATACCTCGACCGCCACCGTGGCGGTGCTGCCGGAAGCGGAAGAGTCCGAGCTGGCGATCAAGCCCGACGAGCTTCGAATCGACGTATTCCGGAGTTCCGGCCCCGGGGGACAGAGCGTGAATACGACGGACTCCGCCGTGCGGATCACCCACATCCCTACCGAGATCACCGTGAGCTGCCAGGACGAGAAGAGCCAGCATAAGAACCGGGCCAAGGCGATGCAGATCCTGCGGGCACGGCTTAAGGCCAAGCAGGACGCGGAGGAAGCCGCGGCACGGGGCGACATCCGCCGGGCACAGGTCGGTACCGGTGAACGCAGCGAGAAGATCCGGACATACAACATCCCGCAGGACCGGGTCACCGACCACCGTATCAAGCGCTCATTTTCGAACGTGAAAGGCATCCTGGCCGGGGACCTGGATCCGGTGATCGCGGCAGTCCGTGAAGAAGCCCGCCGTGACGATTGAGGCGCTGCTCCGGTCCGCCCCTCCGAACCTGGCCCCACTGGATGCAGAGTTACTCCTGGCCCGGGTCGTCAACCGGGAACGGACCTGGTTGTTGGCCCATCCGGATGCGCCGGTTGCTGAAGCGGCGGTCGGTCGGTTCGAACGCTGGGCGTCCCGATGTGCCGAGGGCGCTCCGGTCGCGTACCTGATCGGCGAGAAGGAGTTCTTCGGGCGGACGTTCACGGTCACGCCGGCGGTCCTCTGCCCGCGGCCGGATTCGGAGCTGCTCGTCGAGCTGACGCTCGCTCGGCTCCGCCCGGGTGATACGCTGGTAGAAATCGGGACCGGATCGGGATGCATCGGACTCAGCGTCTGCCTGGAGCGGCCCGGCACCCCGGCCATACTCACGGATATTTCCCCGGATGCCCTGGCCGTCGCGAAGCAGAATGCCCGTCGCCATGCCGTCCCGCATGTCCGGTTTCTTGAAGTCGACGGCTGGCCGAAGGATCTCCGTACGGATCCTGCACGGACGGTAGTCGTTGCCAACCTGCCCTACCTCACGCCGGACGAAACCGACCGGCTGCCTCACGAGCCGCGGGTCGCGCTGGACGGGGGAAGCGACGGCCTGGACGCGATCCGCCGGCTGCTGCGAGGCCTGGAACGTGCGGCTTGTATCCCGCGCCACTTGCTCCTGGAACATGCTCCGCGGCACGCCGCGCCGATCCGAGGGCTCGCCGGACGACCGGCCAAGACGTACCGTGATCTCGCCGGGAGGGGCCGGGTCACCGAATTTTGAGGCTCGCGAACCGCTCAGCGGACGCGCCGGCCGAGCGTCACGGGAAGGCGGCGTTCTTCCCCGCCGCGACGAATCGTCACTTGGATCCGATCGCCGGGAGAGCGGGTCGCGATCAATGATGACAGCGAATGCTCCCGGTCGACCGCGGTCTCGTCGACGGCCGTGATCACGTCGTTCGGCTGGATTCCCGCCTGCGCCGCGGCGCTGCCCGGGATGACGGAAATCACCAGGGCGCCCTGCGATACCCCCACTTCACGCTCCTCGGCGATCTCGGGGGTCAGGGTCACGCTCGTCACGCCGAGCTGGGCACGCACGATCTCACCCCGCTCCTGGTAGCTATCGACCGCCTGTCGGACCACATCCACGGGAATCGCGAAACCGATCCCTTCGGCACCACCCGCGATCGCCGTGTTGATGCCGATGACCTGTCCGTCGAGATTGACCAGCGGGCCGCCGGAGTTCCCCGGATTGATGGCCGCGTCGGTCTGCAGGAGATTGTCGAGGTTGGCGGCGGCGTCGCCGATGACCGCCCGGCCGGTAGCGGACAGCACGCCGGTGGTCACCGTATGGTCGAACTGTCCGAGCGCGTTACCGATCGCGATCACCTGCTGGCCTACCCGGAGACCGCCGACCTCACCGAGGTCCACGACCGGCAGTTCCGAAGCCTCGATCTTCAGGAGCGCCAAATCGAACACGGGGTCAATCCCGACCACCCGCGCGCCGAAGTCACGGCCGTCCTCCAGGATGACGGTCGGGTTCTCCGCCCGATCCTCGATGACGTGGCGGTTCGTGACGATCAGCCCGTCCGCCGTGATGATGAATCCGCTGCCCGCACCTTCCGCTCCCTCGGGTGCCAGAAGCGATGGAGCCCCCGTCACATCGATCGACACCACGGCGGGCGCGACTTCCCGGACGGCATCGATCACGGCGCTTTCCTCGGTGACCGTCACCTGACGGGCGACCTCGCCGGGCGCGGCGTCCGGACTGACCCCGAACAGATACGTGCCGGCGGCGGCTCCGCCGATCCCGGCGACGAATGACAGCACGACGGCAGCCGCGAAGAACTTCAAGCCGACCGGCCCGGGCGGCCGGGCATCCACCGGAACGCGCGGACTCACAGCCCCTCCGTCAGGGCGGCGGCACCCGATACGTAATCGGTGCCGATGACCACCCGGGCATCAACGGTCGAGCCCGGCTCGCGGGTCCGGGACACGACCTGCCCGCCGTAGCGTTCCTTGAGGAAGCGGACGGTGTCCGGCTTGCCACCGTCAGTAAAGTCGTAGATCACCGTCTGCTGGGCCAGTTCGGGCGCGTTACCGACCTTGGCTACCGTGACCCCGAAGGCTTCCAGCTCCTCCTGCTCGGCGCCGGCCAGTCCGCCGGAGCCACTCGCGTTCTGCAGCTCCACCTGGGCTTTTTCGGCCCGAGCGGCGGAGCTGCCGAGCAGTTGCCCTACGAATTCCCGGATCTCGGAGTAATTGCCGGCGGTGGGCAGTAGGATATAAGCCCCGCCGGGTCCGACGCTGTCGTAAAGCAGTCCCGTGGTCTCGCCATCGATCACCTGACTGGTCACGTTGGGCGGTTTGATGTCACGGACGATCTCAGCCAGACGCTGGGTTTCTTTGAGCGTGAGGTCGGTCAACACGCGGTCGCCGAGGATGTCCACCAGCTGGCTGATCTTGCTCGGGTTGGTCAGGAACGCGACCGAGAGCGCCTTGCTGCGGGCAGCGAGCAAGACTTCCTGCTGCCGTCGGCTGCGGTCGAAGTCGCTAGTGGTCTCGCGCGAACGGGCGTACTTCAGCGCCAACTCGCCGTCCATGTGTGTCTGCCCCGCGGGAATATCCACGACCTGGTAGCCGTGACCGAGCGGATAGTACGGGTCGTACAGCGGCTCTTCCACATCGACCTCGATGCCCCCCATGGAGTCGATTACCTGGCGGAATCCTTCGAAATCGACACGCACGAAGTAATGCACGTCCAGTCCCAGGATGTCTCCGACCTTCCGCTTCAACAGCGCGGGACCGCCACCCGGCAGTTCCTGCTCCTCGCCGATCGAATGGACCTCGTTGATCTTCACGCTCTGCAGCGAATCGGGCACCTGGACGTAGAGGTCGCGCGGGACGGAAATCATCACGGCGCGGTCGGCTTCCGGCTCGATGCTCACGAGCTGGATGGTGTCCGCGAGGTCGCCGCCGTCATGGCCCTGACCGCCCACTCCGATCAGCAGGACGTTGACGCGGTCGCCGCCCTTGAGGTCCTGCTGCAAGACCTGCTGACCGCCGACGTTCTCGGTGAAGATACGGTCGGTCGCTGCCGAGACCTTATAGGTGAACCATCCAGAGCCGAGGAACGCGACCGAGAAGAACAGCAATAGCGGCACTTTCCACCACTGTCGGCGGCGGTGTCGCGACGGCTGCGGGTAGTGTTCGGGTTGCGTTGTGTCTTCAGCGGTAACGAGTCGTACCATCTACTCCCTCCGAGGCCCTATGATACCGTGGATGTCCGTCCCAGGCGAGCACGGGAGTGGCCCGGCAGTAGGCCCTGCGCTACCCTTGGTACGTATGTCAAAAGAAAGACAACCACGGCCGCCCCATCGGCAGACGCCGAAGCACCCCGACCCCGCGGAAAATCCCGCGTACGCGTCGATTCCCGCCGAGCCGGAGCAGCCGGAGCGTTCCGAACGGATCCTGCATGTGATCTGGGAGGTCACCAAGACCGTGGCGTTCATCGTGTTGGTCGCGGTGGTCGTCCGGGCGTTCCTGATCCAGCCGTTCTTCGTGCAGGGCGAGAGCATGGAACCGAACTTCGGGGACGGCAATTACCTGCTGGTGAACCAGCTGGCATATACCTTCGGCGAGCCGAGGCGCGGTGACGTGGTCGTCTTCCGGGCACCTCCCGAACCGGAAACCAACTACATCAAGCGGGTGGTCGGGTTGCCGGGCGAGACGATCCAGATCCGGGGCGGCAATTTCCGTATCGTCAACGAGGAGAATCCCAGCGGCTTCACGCTGGACGAGCCGTACGAGGTGGAAGGTACGGTTACCCGTCCGGACGGCGACCGGACCACCTGGGAGCTCGACGGCGACGAATACTTCATGGTCGGAGACAACCGGCATCCCGGTAAGTCTTCCGACTCCCGGGCCTGGGGCCCGGTCGAGGAGCACTACCTGATCGGCAAGGCCTGGCTCCGGGTGTATCCTCCGGCAGAATTCGGCACCATTCCCCACCGCCCGCAGGCGATGCTGCCCGTGGCGATATTGCGCCCCTGACGCCAAGGCGGATTGGACGACCCTACCTTTCCGAACGGAGCCGTTCCACGATGGTTTCCAGCTCCTCGGCGGAATGGTACTTGATCGTCAGCGATCCGCCGGCAGCGTTTCCCCGTACGGTGACTTGGGCGCCGAGGCCTCGGGAGAGCTCGGCGGCCCACGCAGGTTGCGGCGCGGGTGCGGTCCGGCCGGCGGTCGTCTTCGCGGCACGTTCCGCTGCGCGGACCGACAATCCTTCGGCGACGATCTTTCCGAGCAACGCTTCCCGGCGCTCGGGTGCCGCCGCCAGAATCGCCTGGGCGTGTCCGGCGGATATCCGGCCTTCGTCCAGGGCACGTCTGGCACCGGCCGGCAGCGTCAGTAGCCGGAGCGCGAGCGCGATCTTCGAACGGCCGACGCCGAGGCGCTTCGCCAACTCTTCCTGGCTCAGTCCGGATTCCGACAACAGGCGTTCGAACGCCCGGGCTTCCTCAAGCGGCGAAAGGTTGCTGCGCTGGAGGTTCTCGATCAGGGCAAGCTCGAAGTGGCGCTGCGTCTCGTCGCTGCGGATGAAGACCGGCACGTGGGACAACCCGGCCAGCTTGGCCGCGCGAAGACGCCGCTCACCGGCGATTAGCCGGAATCCGCCGCCGTCTTCGGAAACGACCAGCGGCTGAAGGATGCCATGGTGCCGGATGCTGGCCGACAGGGACTCGATTTCCGCCTCTCCGAATCGTTCCCGGGGCTGGGTATCGGGGAGCTGGATATCGGCCACCGCCACTTCCTGACGGGGCTGGGTATCCGGAAGGAGCGCCTCAAGCCCTCTGCCGAGACCGCGTTTCGGCGCGCTCATGGATTTCCTCCGTTAAGTGGGTATAGGCCGTCGCTCCCGACGACAAGCCGTCGAAACTCATCACTGATTCACGGAACCCCGGCGCTTCGGCCAACCGGACGCTCCGGGGTATCACCGTCCGGAATACGCGGGAACCGAAGTGACGGCGGACGTCGTCGCCCACCTGGCGGGCCAGGTTCAGGCGGCGGTCGAACATGGTGAGGACGATTCCCATCAGGTCGAGTTCGGGGTTCAGGCTGCCGCGCACTTTCTCGACGGTCCCGGTCAGCTTGGCAAGCCCTTCCAGGGCATAGTACTCCGCCTGGAGCGGCACCACCACGAACCGGCCGGCGACCAGCGCGTTCAACGTCAGGAAGCCGAGCGACGGCGGGCAGTCGATGATCACGTACCGGTAGCGGTGACCGGCCAGGGCCGCCGAAAGCCGAGTGTAGCGTCCCTCCGCGGACGCCAGTTCCACCTCGGCACCGGCCAGATC
>CAYZCS010000023.1:0-13276 GCA_964476895.1 uncultured Candidatus Saccharibacteria bacterium
GCGACATGTTCGAGCGGCGGATACACCAGGGCAAGCCGATTAGTCTCCGGGAGTTCCTCTACCCGCTGATGCAGGGGTACGACTCGGTGGCGATGAACGTGGACGTGGAGGTCGGCGCGACCGACCAGACCTACAACATGCTGGCCGGCCGGAAACTCCAGAAAGACTACCACGACAAGGAGAAGTTCGTGTTGGCGACGCCGATTCTGGCGGATGCCAAGGGGGTGAAGATCGGCAAGACCGAGGGGAACGCGATCGCGATCGCCGGCAAACCCCAGGAGCTCTACGGACAGATCATGCACCTGCCGGACGAGGTCGTGCTTCCCGCCTACGAATGGTGCACCGGGACTCCCGACGAGGAGCTTGACGAGGTGCGGAGAGTCTTCAAGGACAATCCGCGTGACGCCAAGATGCGGCTGGCGCGGGCGATCGTCCGGGAGGTGCAGGGAGACGAGGCGGCGGAGAAGGCCGAACGGCACTTCGTCCGGGTCTTCCAGAAGAAAGCGACTCCCCGCGAGGTGCCGACCTGGCGCTCTTCGGCGCTGGCCGTACCGCTCTGGAAAGTCCTCAAGGAGGGCGGCCTGGTGAAGAGCTCGTCCGAAGCGCACCGGATGGTGCAGCAGGGCGCGGTGCAGGTGAACGACGTGGTCCAGTCGGATCCGAACACCTCGATCGTGGCGAGCACCTACCCGGTGATCCGGGTAGGCAAACGGAAATTCCTCAAGGTAACGCGTTAGCAGTGTCGGAGGGAGCGCACACCCTTCGATCATGAACGAGATACCCCGCGAACAGATCACTGAACGGCCGGTAGGATCACTCCCCGGCATCGGGTCGGCGTATGTGAACCGCCTGGAGCGGGTCGGCGTACGGACCGTCGGTGATCTGCTCCGGTATTTTCCGCGTCGGCACGACGACCTACGGGAAGTGCAAGACCTGGCGACGCTGCTCAAGGAACGCACGCTGCCGGTCGGAGAGAACCTGACCGTCCGGGCGAAGGTGCGGTCAGTCAAGCTGCGTCGGCTTCGCGGCCGTCGGTCAATGGTGACGGCGGTACTCGGCAGCGAGCGGGCGAACCTGGAAGCGGTCTGGTGGGGCCAGCCGTACCTGGCGGAGACGTTGCAGGAAGGGCGGGAATACATCTTCGCGGGGAAGCTTCGCGCCAGCAAGAAGTACGGCACCGCGTTCCAGAGCCCGACGATCGAGCGGCGCTCGGTGACGGGAGAGCAGACCCACACGGCCCGGTTGGTGCCGGTCTACCCGGAGACGGAAGGATTGTCCTCGCGCTGGCTCCGGTTCGTGATCAAACCGCTTCTGCCGGCGGCGGACCGGCTTCCGGAAACGCTACCGGATGCGGTACGCAAGCGAGCCGCCCTGCTGCCGCTGTCGGAAGCCGTCCGGCGGATCCACTTTCCCGCCGATGAGGCGGAGGCCCGCGCGGCACGCCGCCGCTTCGATTTCGAGCATGTCTTTTACCGCCAGCTGATCACCCAGCGCCGTCGGCAGCATTGGCGGGAAGAGACGACTGCCCCGCGGATCGCCGCGGACTCCGCCGTCACCCGGCGGTTCCTGAAAAGCCTGCCCTGGTCCCTTACGGACGGGCAGCGGCAGGCGCTCCAGGAGATCCTCGCGGACCTGGACCAGGATCGCCCGATGCTCCGCCTGCTCCAGGGAGACGTGGGTTCCGGTAAGACCGCGGTCGCGGCGGCGGCCGCCCACCAGGTGGTGGCCGCGGGGTGGCAGGCCGCGGTGATGGTCCCGACGGAAGTCCTCGCCCGTCAGCACGCGGCGACGCTGGACTCCTGGTTATCGCCGCACGGAATCACGGTCGCGCTGTTGGTCGGCGGCCAGTCGGAGGCGGAGAAGGAGGAGGTTCGCCGCCGGATCGCTGCCGGGGACGTGCAGGTGATAGTCGGCACGCATGCCCTGATCCGACAGGACGCCCGCTGGCACCGGCTGGGGCTGGCGGTCGTGGACGAGCAGCATCGGTTCGGCGTGGAGCAACGGGCGAAGCTCCGTGGCGAACGGGCGACGCCGCATCTGCTCAGCATGACGGCCACGCCGATTCCGCGGACGTTGGCCCTGATCGCCTACGGTGACCAGGACCTCTCGATCATTCCCGAGCGCCCGGCGGGACGGGCCGGCGTGTCCACCCGGGTCGTGGCACCGGCGGGCCGGGAGGCGGCGTTCGCGGCGGTTCGGGAGGAGCTGGCCGCCGGCCGGCAGGCATTCGTGCTGTATCCGGTAATCGCCGATTCCAAGGCCGGTCTCAAGGCGGCCGAAGAGGAATACGAACGGCTCGCGACCAAGGTGTTCGAGGGATTCCGGACGGCGCTCCTACACGGCCGCATGAAGACGGAGGACAAGGTCGCCACGATGGAAGCGTTCGCAGCCGGCGCGACCGACGTGCTGGTCTCGACGTCCGTCGTAGAAGTCGGCGTCGACGTCCCGAACGCATCCGTCATGCTGATCGAGGAGGCGCAGCAGTTCGGGCTGGCACAGCTCCATCAGCTCCGCGGTCGGATCGGTCGCGGGGCGCACCGGTCGCACTGCTACCTCCTGCCGGGAGACAACTCGACCGTCGAGAACGAGCGCCTCAAGGCGTTGGAACGGAGTGACTCCGGATTCGAGCTGGCCGAGATCGACTTGGAGCTGCGAGGGCCGGGGGAGGTGGTCGGGCTCAAGCAATCCGGCCACGAACTGTCCGCCGCCGGACTGGCCGACGCGAACCTGCTCAAGGAAGCGCGTGATGCGGCCGCCGGACTCCTGGAGCAAGATCCCCAGCTCAAATCGTTCCCGGACCTCCGGCAGCGGGTCGTGCACGTGGCCAGTCTGGTCTGAGCCTCGGCGTCCGTCTCTTTCTGGCGTTCGTCCGTGTTTTATGGTAGCTTGGTATAGCAATCAACCATGGACATGGAGCGCATCAAAGAGTTTTGGTACCGCCATCGGATGATCGTCGCCGGAGGGATCGCGGTGCTGACCGTGGCAGGAGGCGTGGTGGCCGCCCGGCCGCCGCAGGACACGCTGGTTCTGGACGCCCTGGCCTCACCGGCTCCGGATACGCCCGCGCCGGCCGAGGATATCGCGGTGGACGTGCAGGGCGCGGTCGCCAAGCCGGGGGTCAAGCGCCTGCCGGCCGGGAGTCTCGTCGCGAACGCGATTAAGGCGGCCGGCGGTTTCACCCAGGACGCGGACCGTCCCCGGATCGCCAGGGAACTCAACCAGGCCGAAGCGCTCAAGGACCACCAGAAGGTATACATCCCGTTGGTCGGCGACACCGCCGCGCTCGATACGCCGGCTCCGGTCGCCGGAATGTCCGGCGGCGACGGCGCACCGACGGCCGGCGGGCTGGTGAACCTCAATACGGCTACGCTCGAGGAGCTTGACACCTTGCCGGGTATCGGGGAAGCGACGGCGGAGAAAATCATCGATTACCGCGACGCCTTCGGTCCGTTCGGGTCGGTGGACGAGTTGCTTGAGGTATCCGGCATCGGCGAAGCGAAGCTTGAGAAGCTGCGCGAACGGGTGACGGTGTGAGGCGCCGCATGCTCATGCTGCAACTGTGTGTCCTGCGCGCCGCGGTCGCGGCGGCCCTGCGGTACGGCGATTGGCTTCGCCGCCGCTTCGCCACGCTTGAAACCGACGGCTAGACGGGTAACGCTAGAGGGGTGCTGGGGTGGCGGAACTGGCAGACGCGCTGGGTTTAGGACCCAGTGGGGTAACACCCGTGGAGGTTCGACTCCTCTCCCCAGCACATCGGTCCGCCGGACGGTCCACCGGGGCAGACAGCCAGTGTGAGCACGTTATACTGGTGCGGTATGCAGATCGACGTCGAGAAACAGCCCAAAAGCGCCGTAAAGCTCAGCATTACCATCACCCCGGAGGAGATGAAGGGGTACTTCGAGCAAGCGGTACAGAAGATCGCCCAGCAGGCCAACCTGCCCGGTTTCCGGAAGGGCAAGGCGCCGCGCTCGGTACTGGAAGCCCGCACCGGTCCGCAGCACATCGCGCACGAAGCACTCGAGCTCGCGGTCGCAGACAGCTACTACCAGGCGGTCACGAAGCACAAGCTGCGACCCGTCGGCCGGCCGCAGACGGATATCCGGGACGAACATACGCAGCTGGAGGAAAAGGGGCTGACGTACACCGCGACCGTCGCGGTGATGCCCGAGGTGCAGTTGGGCGACTACCGGAAGATCAAGGTGAAGCCGATGCAGTCGGAATACCAGGATTCGATGGTCGACGAAGCGCTCGAGCAGCTCCGGAAAGGACGCGCCAGTTACGCGCAGGTCCAGCGGGAGGCGAAGGAAGGCGACCGCGTGGAAATCGATTTCGTGGGGAAGCAGGAAGGCAAGGAGATTCCCGGCGCCAAGAGCGAGAACCATCCGCTGGTACTCGGCCAGGGCGGGTTCATCCCCGGATTCGAGGAGCAGCTCGTCGGCATGAAGACCGGCCAAGTGAAGACGTTCACCGTCACGTTCCCCAAGGAGTATCACGAGCAGAGCCTGGCCGGCCAGCCGGTCGAGTTCACGGTAACGATGCGCCAGGTCCAGGAATCGAAACTGCCGGAGCTCAACGACGAGCTGGCGACGGGCTTCGGCGCGAAGTCGCTGAAGGACTTGCGCGAACGGCTGACCGCCAACCTCAAGCAGGAGAAGGAGCAGGAAGCCCGCCAGAAGACGGAGCAAGCGGTGGTCGACGCGGTGGCCAAGGATACCAAGGTAGAGATTCCCGACTCGTTGATCGATGACGAACTGACCCGGATGCTCGCCGAGTTCCGTCAGCACATCGAGCGGCAGGGGATGCCCTACGACAAGTACCTCGAGCAGATCGGTAAGACGGAAGACGACTTCCGGTCGGAACAGCGGAGCGAAGCCGAACGGCGGGTGAAGATGAGCCTGGTCCTGAACGCCGTCCAGGAAGCGGAGAACGTCACGGTCCCGGATAGCCGGGTCAAGGAGGAGGTCGAGGCCCAGCTCGCGACCGCCGAGGAGGACCAGGCGAAGGAGCAGATTAAGTCCGACGAATTCGCGGCGTACGTCCGCCGCATCCTGGGCAACCGCCAGGCCGTGGACCGCTTGGTGGAAATCTCCACGGGATAATGAAGGAGCGGGCTTCCGAGCGCTGGCCCGACGAAGAACCGCCCAAGGCAGAGACCGGGCCGCCGCGGCGGGCCAGGAAGCGGAAAGCGGCGGACCGGGAAGCGTCCGGAGAAACGTCCCGGCAGCAAGCGAAGCAGGAGACGCCGGATCGTCCGGAGCATCATCATGACCGGAATCCGGACGCGGCCGCCTCCGAGGGCGGCGAAACTACGGAACCGGAACCCGAAGCGGTCCGGCGGCTGGCCGCGGAAGCGGCGTTCCGGAAACGGGTGGCACTGACGGAGCTGGAGGAAAAACTGGGTGACGAGGAGGCGTACGAAGCCGTCCGTGACGTGCTTGAACGTTCCGGCGGACAGTGGCACCTGGAGCGCGGCCGCCATCTTCTCCACCGGCTGGTATCGGAAACGACGGTCGAGGAGGCCGAGCCCTCGGCGGTACGCGGTGTTTCCGTCAAGCTGGCTACCCGCCGCGAGTCCGAACCGGTCGCACCCCGCGAGCTGGTGGAGCGGGTCACGGCCGCCTGCGAGGAACCTGCTGCGACCGGGGAGAGCATCGAACGGATCGCCGCCGCGGTAGAGGCGCTGCCGGATGAGGACGACCTCTCGGTGACTGTCCGGACGACGGACAACGGCGAGGTCCGGGTGGAAGTGAACCCCGATGCCGTACGGGCGGTCACCGAACGGGAAGGCGAGAAAGTGGTCCTCGACGAACGGGCGCGACCGCATCGCCCGGCGAGCGTGACCGAGGTCGGGTCGTCCGTTCCTTCTGCTGTCGAGGACATCAGGGATGACGTGGTCGAGGCCGGACCCCCTGCACCCGCGGCTTCATCCGAATCCGCTCCCGAGCCCGCTCCTGTCCCGGGCGGAGAAGTCGTCGGGGAGATCCCGGATGACCTTGAGGCCATCGAGGACGAGCCGCTGCCGCCGGAACCCCGGACGCCGCTCGGTAAAGCGATCGGGCGGATCGAGGTCGCGTGGTGGGAGACGGAAGTGCCGCCGGTGGCCGGCGGGTCGCCGGAGCTGGACGAGACGACGGAAGCGCCGGACGAATGGGAGCGGCAACCGGAGAGTGCCCGGCATCCCGAGCTCTCGGAGGAGGAGCGGCGGGAGCTGGACGAACAGCTGGATCGGCAGCGGGAGGAACGGGAAACGGAGGAAACGCTCCTCGAAGGACCGCCTCTTCCGAAACCGCCGCAGGATCGCCCCAAGCGCCGCACGCACCGGCGGCCGGTACGGGTGATTACGTACGAGCGCGGCGGGGAAGCGCCCCGTTGGGTTCCCGATCGGGAATTCCGCCAGAAAGCCCGCAAGCTGATCCGCCGGCTCGCGTTCCGGTACGGACTCAAGCTCAGCACCGAGATGGAGACGTTTCTGCTCCAGATCCTGCTCCGGCCCCGGCTCGTGAACGGCCGCCTGGTCCATGGCATGACCGTCAACCTGGATGTGCTGATCCGTACTGTCGGATCGCTCCGCGAACACTATCCGCTGTATACCCGCCGCCGCCCGGCCTGATGTAAACTGGAGGCATGAGCAACATGAACGATCGAAACATGAACACGCCATCCGGCGGACAGCCCGATATCAGCGACCAGGTCCTGATCCCGACCGTCCTGGAGAAGTCGCAATTCGGCGAGCGGGCCTACGACATCTATTCACGGCTCCTCAAGGAGCGGATCGTGTTCATCGGCACGCCGATCGACGACCAAATCGCCAACCTGGTGATGGCCCAGCTGCTTCATCTCGAGAACGAGAGCGCCGACCAGGACATCAAGGTGTACATCAACAGCCCGGGCGGGTCGGTCTCGTCGGGACTGGCGATCTACGACACCATGCAGTACATCCGGCCCGACGTGCAGACGATCTGCATGGGCCTGGCCGCTTCGATGGGGGCGGTCCTCCTGGCCGGCGGGGCCAAGGGCAAGCGGTACACGCTGCCGAACTCCCGGATCATGATCCACCAGGTGCTCGCCTCGGGGCTTTCCGGGCAGGCGACCGACATCGAGATCCATGCCAGGGAGATCCTCAAGATGAAGGATGCGCTCAACAAGATCCTCGCCAAGCACACCGGACAGGACCTGAAGAAGGTCGAGAAGGACACCGACCGGGACTTCTTCCTCTCGCCGGAGGATGCCAAGAAGTACGGTCTGATCGACGAGATCATCACGCCGGCGAAACAGAAGTAACGCCGGTCTGTCATGCTCCCGCGCTTCCTGGCCCTGATCCGAGAGCTGGAGCCGAACCGGCATTTCCTGAAACTGTGGCTGTCACAGGCCTTGTCGCTGACCGCGTTCAACATGGTGAACTTCACCCTGTTGATCCGGGTCTTCGAGCTGACCGGGTCGGCGACGATGGTGAGCCTCTTCGTGCTGAGCTTCGGGCTGCCGAGCCTGCTCTTCGGCGCCGTGGCCGGTGTCTTCGCGGACCGCTGGCACCGGCGGAGCGTCCTGATCGCCACGAACGTGCTGCGGGCCGGGGTCGTGCTGCTGTACCTGACCGACCTCTCCAGCCTGCCGATCCTCTTCGCGACCACGTTCCTGGTTTCCACGATCACCCAGTTCTTCACGCCGGCGGAAGGTGCGGCGATCCCCGAGCTCGTGGACCGAAAACGCCTGGTGGCGGCGAACGCCGTCTTCATGGTGACGTTGTTCGCGTCGTTCGTGGTGGGGTACGGCCTGGCCGGGCCGATCTCCCAGGTCGGCGGGGACTCGCTGCCGATCATCCTGGCGTCCGGCAGCTTTGCCGCGGCCGCGATCGCCTGCAGCCGGTTGCCCAAGCTCCACGAGCATGTCCACCGCATCCCGCTTCGGGACGCGTACCGGACCGTCCGTACCGACCTGGTGGCGGGATTCGCCGTCGTCCGCCGGACGCCGCCGGTGCGGTACGGGCTGCTGCAACTCACCGTGGTCTGGGCCAGCGTCGGCGTGATCATGGTGCTCCTGCCGTCATTCGTGGACCAAGTGCTGGGAACGAACCTCCGGGAAGTGAGCCGGGTCGTGATCCTGCCGATCGGGGTCGGCATGCTGGCGGGCGGCCTGGTGCTGCAGCGGGCACGCCGCCAGTTTTCCGCCCGGGTGATCGTCACCACGGCGCTCCTGGTCGTGGGCCTGACGATCGGCATGCTCGGGCAGGTCGAACCGCTCGCGGATCGCGCCGCGGGGTTGTTGGATGCCGATCCGGACGCGCTCCGGCAAGGCCTGACGAGCATCGCGGCGACGCTGCTCGGACTGGCCATGGCGGTCGTGATGATCGCTTCACAGACCCTGATCCACGAACGTTCCGAGCCGGCCGTCCGCGGCCGCGTCTTCGGCTTCCTCGGCATGAGCGTGAACGCCGCGAACACGCTGCCGGTACTGCTGGCCGGCGCGCTGGTGGATGCGTATGCCGTGACGGCGGTGATCAGCGCGCTGGGCTTGCTGATCCTGGCCTGGGCGGTCGTCTCGCCGCCGCTCGGCCGCCAGTTCCCGCCGGCCCGGACGACTTGACGCCCGGGTGCCAGGTTCGTATGCTAAAGCTGAATGGTATCGGTGCCCCGTCGTTTTTGACCGCAGGTGTCATCGTGAGCAACTGCTCGTGATGTATTTTTTGCGTAGTACGGGGCCATTACCGTGTGTCCACTAATTAGGAGGGAGTGTTTCGGTGCCTGACCGAAAATATTTCCAGGCCACACCACCCAGCCTGGAACTGCCTAACCTCATCGAGGTACAAATCAATTCCTATAATGAGTTCCTCAGGGAGGGACTGAAGGAGTTGTTCGAAGAAATCTCACCGGTGCGCGACTTTACCGGTAAGAGCCTGGAGCTGGCGCTCCTGGACTACAAGCTCGACGAACCCAAGGTAGATGAGGAGACCGCGCGTGACCGTAACGTCACGTATGAGGCACCGCTTCGGGTGCAGGTACAGCTCACCAACCTGGAGACCGGGGAGATCCGCGAACAGGAAGTGTTCCTCGGTGACTTCCCGAAGATCACCGACCGCGGCACGTTCATCATCAACGGTGTCGAGCGCGTGGTCGTCTCCCAGCTCGTCCGTTCGCCCGGCGCCTTTTTCACCGCCGAGCGTCACGGGGAGCGCAACTACTACGGCGGCAAGGTCATCCCGACCCGCGGCGCCTGGCTCGAGATCGAGACCTCGAACAAGGGCCTGCTGTCGGTGAAGATCGACCGCAAGCGCAAGGTCCCGGTCACCAGTCTCCTCAGGATCATCGGTCTCGACACCGACGAACAGATTCTTTCGGCGTTCGCCGACGTGGATACCGACGAGGAGCATACGTTCATCGAGGCGACCCTGGAGAAGGATCCCGCCAAGACGGTCGACCAGGCGATGATCGAGGTCTACAAGCGGATCCGCCCGGGCGACCTCGCCACGGTGGACAATGCCAAGTCGCTGATCGACACCACCTTCTTCGATTTCTCACGATTCGACTTCGGGAAGGTCGGCCGGTACAAGCTGAATCAGCGGCTCGGGACGGACCTCCCGAACGACAAGGACCACCGGATCCTCCGGCAGGAGGACATCGTCGCGATCATCAAGGAAGTGATCCGGCTGAACAACAGCCAGGAACCCGCGGACGACATCGACCATCTGAAGAACCGCCGGATCCGCAGCGTCGGCGAGCTGATCCAGCTCGCGTTCCGCCGGGGACTCCTCCGCGTGGAACGGATCATCAAAGACCGCATGAGCGTGTCCGAATCCGACACCGTGACGCCGGCCCAGCTGATCAACGTACGGCCGATCGTCGCGGCGACCCAGGAGTTCTTCGCGAGCTCCCAGCTCTCCCAGTTCATGGACCAGACCAACCCGTTGTCCGAGCTCGGCCATAAGCGGCGGCTTAACGCGATGGGTCCGGGCGGACTCACCCGCGAGCGCGCCAGCTTCGAGGTGCGCGACGTGCACGTCTCCCACTACGGACGGATCTGCCCGATCGAGACGCCGGAAGGACCGAACATCGGCCTGGTGACGTCGCTGTCGAGCTACGCCCGGATCAACGAGTACGGCTTCATCGAGACCCCGTACCGGAAGGTCGACGTGAAAGGCAAGAAGGCCAAGGTGACCGGCACGGTGGTCTACCTCGACGCCGGCTCCGAGGAGAACGCGGTGATCGCCCAGGCGAACACCAAGCTCACCAAGGACGGCTATATCGCGGAAGATCGCGTGATCGCCCGCAAGAACTTCGCCCCGACGACGGTGGACCCCGAGGAAGTGCATTACATCGACGTCTCGCCGAAACAGATCGTCTCGGTGACGACGGCCCTGATCCCGTTCCTCGAGCACGACAACGCCAACCGCGCCCTGATGGGATCGAACATGCAGCGCCAAGCCGTGGCGACCGTACGCCCGCAGGCACCGCAAGTCGGTACCGGCATGGAGGCCCGGGCCGCGCTCGATACCGGCCAGGTGATCGTGGCGAAGGAGGCCGGCAAGGTCACCCACGTGGACGCCGAACGGGTCGAAGTGAAGGGCAAGAAGACCACGACCTATGAACTCAAGAAATTCGTCCGCAGCAACCAGGACATGGCGATCAGCCAGCGCCCGGTGGTGGACGTCGGCCAGAACGTGAAGGAAGGCGACACCCTGGCGGACGGCCCCGCGACCGAGAACGGGGAACTGGCGCTCGGCCAGAACCTCACCGTCGCGTTCATGGCCTGGGGCGGCGCCAACTTCGAGGACGCGGTGATCATCTCCGAACGGGTCGTCCGTGAGGACCGGTACACCAGCGTGCACATCAGCCGGTTCTCGATCCAGGTCCGGGATACCAAGCTCGGCCCGGAAGTGACGACCAACGACATCCCGAACGTCGGCGCGGAAGCGCTGAAGGACCTCGACGAGGACGGCATCGTCCGGATCGGCGCCGAGGTGCGGGCCGGGGACATCCTGGTCGGCAAGATCACGCCGAAGGGCGAGACGGAGCTCACCGCCGAAGAACGGCTGCTCCGCGCGATCTTCGGCGAGAAGGCCCGCGACGTGAAAGACACCTCGCTCCGGCTCCAGCACGGCGAGCACGGCAAGGTCGTGGACGTGAAGATCTTCGACCGCGAACTCGGCGACGACCTCGCCGCCGGCGTACTCAAGGTCATCGAGGTATCCGTGGCCCAGGTCCGGAAGATCCAGGTCGGCGACAAGATGGCCGGCCGGCACGGTAACAAGGGCGTGATCTCGGAAATCCTGCCCGAAGAAGACATGCCGCACCTGCCCGACGGTACGCCCGTCGACATCGTCCTGAACCCGCTCGGCGTGACCTCGCGGATGAACCTCGGCCAGATCCTCGAGACGCATCTCGGTGCCGCGGCCAGGGAGCTCGGCTACCGGGTCGCCTCTCCCGTGTTCGAAGGCGTGACGATCGACGAGATTCGCGAGGAACGGAAGAAGGCGGGCCTTCCCGAGGACGGCAAGGAACAGCTGTACGACGGACGCAACGGCGAGCCGTTCGACCAGCGGACGACCGTCGGCACCGTCTACATGCTGAAGCTCCACCACCTCGTGGACGACAAGATGCACTCCCGCTCGACCGGACCGTACGCGCTGGTCACCCAGCAGCCGCTCGGCGGCAAGGCGATGTTCGGCGGGCAGCGCTTCGGTGAGATGGAAGTGTGGGCGCTCGAGGCCTACGGCGCGGCGCACACCCTCCAGGAGATGCTGACCGTGAAGTCCGACGACGTCGTCGGTCGGGCCAAGACCTACGAGTCGATCATCCAAAACCAGCCGCCGAAGGAACCGAGCCGGCCGGAATCGTTCCGGGTGCTCGTCAAGGAACTCCAGAGCCTCGGGCTCAACGTGCAGCTCCAGGGTGACGACCGTGACATCAACAAGGAGATCGACGAAGACGTCAGCGAGGCGGTCGACCCGAACGTCCTCGACGTCCTGGAGACCGATTCGGACCAGGAGCTGACCAAGGCCGAAGACAGCGGCGGTGTCAGCAAGGCCGACTCGGACGAAGACACAGCAGACGAAGAGGAAGAAAGCGCGGAAGCCGCCGAAGCAGGCGATCCTCTCGGAATCAAGAAAGGAGACGCATAATGGCGGAACGCACGACCGAACGGAAGCGCGACCAGGTGCCGTCCAGTAACTTCACCGCGATCCAGCTGGGTCTGGCGTCGCCGGCGCAGATCAGGCAGTGGTCGTACGGCGAGGTCCTGAAGCCGGAGACGATCAACTACCGGACCCAGAAACCGGAGAAGGACGGTCTCTTCGATGAACGCATCTTCGGCCCGACCAAGGACTGGGAGTGTTACTGCGGCAAGTATAAGAAGATCCGGTACAAGGGCATCGTCTGCGACAAGTGCGGCGTGGAAGTGACCCGCTCGGCGGTCCGCCGCGAGCGGATGGCGCACATCGAGCTGGCGGCGCCGGTCGTCCACATCTGGTACCTCCGGGGCACGTTCTCGCGGCTCGGACTCCTGCTCGG
This sequence comes from uncultured Candidatus Saccharibacteria bacterium, assembly GCA_964476895.1. Lineage (GTDB taxonomy): Bacteria > Patescibacteriota > SICC01 > SICC01 > SICC01 > JALYJZ01. Next base: position 12,501 of record CAYZCS010000023.1, read on the forward strand.
CATGTCCGTGAAGTACCTCGAGAAGGTCGTGTACTTCGCGAACTTCATCATCACCAAGGTCGACGACGAGAAGCGGAAGGCCGTGAAGGCGAAGCTCAAGGAGGATTACGAGAAGGAGCGGAACCGGATCAAGGAAAGCCACGACAAGTCGCTGGCGACCATGACCGCTTCCGTCAAGAAAGCCGAGGACGACACCGCGGCTAAGGAGGAGATCGACCGGCTGAAGCGGGAGTACGCGGAACAGTCCGAAGTGCTCGAGTCCGGCTACGACCTGGCGATGGAGGAGCTGGACACGCTCGAACCGATGCAGATCATCACCGAGGCGAAGTACCGGGAGCTCACCGACAAGTACCGCGGGGTGTTCGAGGCCGGCGTCGGGGCCGAAGCGATTATGGAAGTGATCGGCCAGCTCGACCTCGCCAAGCTCGCCAAGCAGCTCGAGAAGGAAGCCAAGGAGACGACCGGCCAGCGACGCCGCAAGGCGCTCAAGCGGCTGAACCTGATCGAAGGGTTCCGCAAGGCCGAGATCGACCCGATCTGGATGATCGTCACCAACCTGCCGGTGATCCCGCCGGACCTCCGGCCGATGGTCCAGCTGGACGGCGGCCGATTCGCGGCATCCGACCTCAACGACCTGTACCGCCGGGTGATCAACCGCAACAACCGGCTCAAGAAGCTGACGCGGCTGAAGGCGCCGGAAGTGATCCAACGCAACGAGAAGCGGATGCTCCAGGAAGCCGTGGACGCCCTGATCGCCAACTCCGCCCGGCGTGGCC
>CAYZCS010000024.1:0-13122 GCA_964476895.1 uncultured Candidatus Saccharibacteria bacterium
TTCACGCACTGCGTGTCATGGGTGTACCCGTCGCCGGAGTAGCAGCCGGCCTGGCCACCGTAGCCGGTGCCGGTGAGCTGGTAGACCGACAGATCGAATACGACGAACGGCGCGGCGAACGGCACGCGCCGCTCGCTGACTCCATTGCGCAGCAGGCAGAAGGGCATGCACAGCGCGAGGAAGCCCGTAAACGGCTCAAGGAGGACGGCAAGATAGACGCCGAAGTGCTGCGTCCGAAAGGTCCCGCCACCGATGCTTCCGCGGAGTCTCCCGGGACCGGGCTCACCGGCCGTGACGGCACCGTCGACGTCGACGGCGTGACCGGCAGCGTGGAGCTGGATCAAGGCGCGGATTACGAAGCAACGTCCGGAATCATCCCGGGCGGCATCCCGGAGGCCGGAGGGTCCCGGTATCCCGCGGCGCCAGAAGACCACTCGGGCGAGACCGGTGGCGCGACCGCAGGCTGAACCGACGGATCACCGGCCGATCAATTTCCGCAGGCCATCTTCATCGATGACCTTCACGCCAAGCTTTTCCGCCGTGGCGAGTTTTGAACCGGGATTCTCTCCCGCCACCAGATAGTCCGTCTCTTTCGAGACGGATCCGGTCGCCTTACCACCCTTGGAGCGGATCAGCTGCTGCGCCTCTTCCCGGCTCATGTCCGCCAGGCTGCCCGTAATCACGAAGGTCAGTCCTTCGAGCTCGGCGGTCTTGCGGGGACGGGTCGCCCGCACGCCGGCGGCGGTGAGCCGGTCCAGCAGCTTCTGGTTCCACGGCTCGCTCAGCCAATCCTCGATCGATTCCGCCACCACGGATCCAACGCCCTCCACTTCGAGCAGGTCACCCGTATCCGTCTTGCGGAACCGCTCCAGCGTCTCGAAATGATCCGCCAGGTCGAGCGCGGTCTGGAGTCCGACATGCCGGATCCCGAGTCCGTAGATGAACCGCCCCAGCGGGACTTCCTTCGCGGCCCGGATTCCCTCGACTACGCCGGCGGCTTTCTTCTCGGCGAACTTCTCGAGCGGTTCCAAATCGCCGGCCTTGAGCGCGAAGAGGTCGGCCGGATCACGGACCAGGCCTTCTTCCAGGAGCTGGCGCACCAGTTTCTCGCCGATGCCGTCGATGTCGAACGCGTCCTTCGAGACGAAGTGTTCGAGCCGTCCCGCCTCCAAGGCGAAGCAGTCCGGGTTCGGGCACCGGGTGACCGCCTCACCCTCGGGCCGTACCAGCGACGTCCCGCAGTTCGGACACCGCTTCGGCATCCTGAAGGCCTTCTCTTTGCCCGTCCGGAGTTTCGGCAGCGACTGGACGACTTCGGGAATGATGTCGCCGGCTTTCTGCAGGATCACCGTATCGCCGATCCGGACATCCTTCCGCGCGACCTCGTCCTCGTTATGCAGCGTCGCCCGACTGACGGTGGTCCCGGCCACCTGCGCCGGCTCCAGCACCGCGAACGGCGTGACGGCGCCGGTCCGGCCGACGTTCACCCGGATATCCTTCACGCGTGTCGTGACCTGCTCCGGCGCGAACTTGAAGGCGACGTTACCGCGCGCCGCCTTGCCGGCGACTCCCAGCCGACGGAAAAGCTTCCGATCGTTCACCGTCACCACCACGCCGTCTATCTGGTAGGGCAACGCGTTCCGCTTGCGCTCCATCTCCTGCCAGAACGCGATGACCGCATCGGCGTCCGCCGCCACGCGGTCGTAGCGGCCGGTCGGAAACCCGAACTTCTTGGCGAACGCGTGCTCCTCGGCATGCGTCTTCAGGGCATGTCCGTCGGAATCGAGGACGGCATATGCTACGAACGAAAGCTCACGCGCCGCCACCAGCCGCGGGTCGAGCTGGCGGAGGGTCCCCGCCGCGAGGTTGCGGGGGTTGGCATACGTGGGCTTGCCGGCCTTTTCCTGCGCCCGGTTGACGGCCTCGAACTGCCGGTAGCTCATATAGACCTCCCCACGGACCTCGACGGTCAGGGGCCGGCTGAGCCGGAGCGGCACGCTCTCGATGGTCCTCACGTTGGCCGTCACGTCTTCGCCGACCCGTCCGTTACCGCGGGTGGCGGCTCGTATGTACATCCCCTTCTCATACCGGACCGCTATCGCCAGGCCGTCGTACTTCAGTTCCGCGAAATACTCCGGACTGCTGCCGGCGAGCTTGGTAATCCGGCGGTCCCAGGTCCGGAATTCCTCAGGACTGAAGACATCGGTGAGCGAGAGCATCGGCATCTCATGGCGCACTTCGGCGAATCCTTTCGCCACTTTGCCTTCGACCCGCTGCGTCGGTGAATCCGGCGTGACCAAGTCGGGAAACCGCGATTCAAGCTGCGAGAGTTCATGCTTGAGCGAATCCAGCGCGTCCGGCGAGATCTCGGAACGGTCCTCGACATGGTAGGCGTACCGATGCCGGTCGATTTCCTCACGCAGCTTGGCGACCCGTCGCCGCGCGTCCGATTTCGAGATGTCCGCCGGATCCGTCATGAGTCCAGTATATCGGCTGTGGTAGGATGAGGCGTCAGGATCACTGGTCCGCCAGTCCCTGCATCGCTCTTTGTCCCCGACAGAAAGGTCCGATGGGCACCATCGCACCCCCAGCCACTCCCACTCGGGACGGCGTACGCCGCCTGATCGAGGAAGCACGTAGCACCGGGCAGCCGACCCCACTCACCCGCCCCAACGTGCTGAAGATCAACGGTCCGGGCACGTCCGAGTTCTACCCCAAGGAGCGGACTGAGCTCTACGACGAGCTCTTCCGGAAGCTCGGGGTGACCCAGGAGCGCATCGGGGAATGCGTCCTCGAGCATACCCACGACGGCAGACTCTCCGGCCACCACGAGGTCACTGCCTGCGACTCGCTTTCCGTCTTCGTGCACGGTCGGAACGACAAGCCCGGGTTCGACCTCTATCTCGCACCCGCCGGCTACCGCCAGACCTGAACCACACGACAAGGAGCCCGCCGGGGTCATGTATCACCACGATACGACCCCGGCGTTCTTCCTATTGAAAAAATAGCTGAACTGTGGTACATTCCCTGGCTCACGACATTCTTTCCCAATCTGCTGTCCACAACGAAAGGATCGACATGCCTCAGGCAATCGATTACGACCAGTTGAAGTCCGACATCGAGGCGGCCGTCGAGTTCCAGGTCTTGGGAAACGACGCATACCTCGTGCTCGACGCCCACCACCTCGATCTCGAGGAGGGGCGGTTCGACCTCAACAGCGCCGAGCGGCGAGCCGTCATGAGCGTGCTGGCCGATCTCTACAAGATCCCCACGGGACAGGTGGAGATGGCGGAGGACAAGCCGTTCACCGAGTTCTCCTCCCCCGCTGCCGAGCAGGACATCTCGCTCTACCGCCTCATCAACGACGACGGATCCGTTACGTACTACCTCGCCATGCCAGACCGGACCCCAGACGACTTCGTCGCCACCGAGGACTAGCAGCACGCAGGAAAGAATCGCGGAGACCGCGCCTCGTCACCCGACGAACCAGCCCGGTCTCCGCTTTTCCCTTGCCGGGGAGCGACATTGACCCTGGGTATTCCCCGGATTATCATTGCTTGTTATGACACACGAGAGAGAAACCAGTACGGCCACCGCAGCCGAATCCATCGCACCCGAACATTCAGAGGCAATCCGGGAAGCCGAAGGGAAACTTCGGCTGGTCGTTGACTGCGGACAAAGCGTCGCGATCGATTGCCTCTCCAGCCTGGGTGCGCCTCGATCAGATGAGGAGTGGCGGGCGATCAGGCAGACCGTGGCAGACGGCCTCGGCATCGACGCCCGGAACATCGAACAAGCAGAACGAAAGTTGGCACCTGTCCCAGGCAATAGCGTGTCCGTAGGCCAGACGGATACCTTCGAACTCACCGTCAAACATCTGCGCCCCGTAAACAACGACGGACCGACGTACCTCCGGTACGCCCTCACCCCGATCTTTTAGGCGCTCATCTCCCGCAGCGCCTGCGCTCGCTTGGGAATCGGCGGGTGGGTGTTGAAGAGTCCGGCGAACCAGGACTGGGCGTCTTTCTTGTGATCCTTGAGGGGGTTGGCAATGAAGAGATGGGCCGTCGCCTTGTTGGCCGAACGGAGCGGCTTATGGTCGCGGTCGATCTTCTCGAGCGCCCGGGCCAACCCTTCCGGATAGCGGGTCAGGAGCGCACCGGTGGCGTCCGCCATATACTCCCGGCGCCGCGAGATGGCCAGCTGGATCAGCATCGCGAAGATCGGGGAGAGCAGCACGAGCACGAACCCGACGATCATCAGGATCAACCGGAGCTGACCGCCCTCGCGGTTGGACCCGCCGCCGAAGAAGGCCATCCGCAGGAAAAAGTCGGCCAGCAGGGTGATGATGCCGACCAACACGACCACGATCATCATCAGCCGGATGTCGTAGTTGCCGACGTGCGCCAGCTCGTGAGCGATCACGCCCTCCAGCTCCTCGTTCTCCAGCTTCTTGACGATGCCGGTAGTGACGGCGACCGACGCCTTCTTAGGATTCCGTCCGGTGGCGAACGCGTTCGGCGCCGGGTCGTCGATCACGTAGACCTTCGGCATCGGCAGCCCCGCGGTGATCGCCAAGTTCTCGACCATGTTGTAGACGTAAGGATTGTCCTCCTTCTTGATTTGCTTGGCGCCGGACGTCGCCAGAGCGACCTTGTCGCCGCCGAAGTACGAGAACAGCGACATCGCGACCGAGATGCCCACCGCGAGGACCAGGATCGTCGGGTCGCCGAAGTAGTACGACGCGAACCAGCCGACCGCCATGATCAGCAGCGCGAAGAACAGCAGGTAGAACAAGGAGCGGGCCTTGTTGCGCGATACCTGCGTGTAGAGTGTCGCCATGACGGCGCCTAGAACTTCACATCGACCGGCTGCTTGGCCGACGCGGCCTCGCTCTCGTCGAGCTCGAAGAACTCACGCTGCTTGAACCGGAAGATGCCGGCCACGATGTTGCTCGGGAACTGCTCGATCTTCGTGTTGAGATCGCGGACGTTCGCGTTGTAGAACCGGCGCGCCGCCATAATCTTGTTCTCGGTATCGGAGAGCTCGTCCTGCAGCTTCTGGAAGTTCTCGGTCGCCCGCAGATCCGGGTAGTTCTCCGCCACCGCAAAGACGCTCTTCAGCGCATCGGTTAGCATGTTCTCGGCCTTGGCCTGCTCCTGCACCCCGCCGGCGTTGATGGCCGCGGTCCGTGCCTTGGTCACGTTCTCGAAGAGCTGCTTCTCATGCTTGGCATACCCCTTCACCGTATCGACCAGGTTGGGGATCAGGTCGTAGCGGCGCTTGAGCTGGACGTCGATGTCCGACCATGCTTCTTCAGACCGGTTCCGGAGCCGGACCAGGCTGTTGTAGATGACGACGAGCGCCAGCACGAGGATGCCGGCGACGATCAGGAGAATCAGAGTAAGATTCATGACCCTTCCAGCCTACCGCGAACCGGATGGGCGGTACAGGTGTCGGATGACCGACCTTATTCCTGCGGGATCGTCAGCGTCTGGCCGACGCGGAGGATCGTCTGGCGGGTGATACCTTCGTTCACCTCGACGATCGCATCGATCGAGGTGCCGGTCTTCTCGGCGATCCTCCCGAGAGTATCACCGGGTTGGACTTCGTATTCCGTGACTCCCTCCTGGGGCTGCGGAGTCTCGGCTGGCGTTTCCGTCGGTACCGCGGCAGGAGGCGATTGCGGCCCCACGCCCGACGGGAGGACGCATCCCCGGAACGTGACCAGGAGCAACAAGCCGGTCGCCACCAGCAGGCTGATGAACCACTGGCGCTCGCTCATTCCCCGCGGGCCGCGGACAGTCGGACCTTCCGGGGGACGCGGTGCGCTTTCACGGACCTGCGTACGGGAACGTGGCTTTTCGTCGGACTGTTCGATTCTGACTTTGACCATTAGGGAATGTTGATTACCTGCCCGGGCTGGAATTCGATCGGGCGTTTGTTTCCGCCGTTCACCCGGGAGATTTCTTCCGGCGTCTCATCAAAACGCTCGGCGATCGATTCAAGTGTATCACCGGCTTGGACGGTGTACGTGCGTACGCCGTCTTCCGATGGGGCGGTCGAATCCTCGAGACCGGGACTGGCGGTCGGGATTCCTTCGAGGAACGCCGAAGGTTCCGGGGATGGCGCTGCCTGTTCCTCGCTCGCACGTTGATACTCGATACCCACATACCCGCCGATTAAAATCACGGCAAGCGCCGCGAGAGCGGACGGCAACTTACTGACACGCTTCGCCTTCCCGGCCGGCGCCCGGTTCCCCGCTTGCCTCGGAGCTTGCTGCTGCGCTGCGGAAGCCGCATGGGCCCGCTGCGCGGCCTCTTGGCGCGCACGTTCCTCGGCCTCCCGGGCGGCTTTGGCGCGAGCCGCGGCAGCCGCTTCTTCCTGTCGCATCCGTTCGACCAGGTCAACCTTCAGATCCGACCGGGGAGACGAAGTATCCTGTTGCAAGCTCTGCGCCCAGCCCGGCATGGTAACCCCGCTGCCGGGTTGCTCATGCAAGCCGGCTTCCTCCGAACCCTGATGGGCGCCCGGGGACGAAGCATCGATCCGTTGTGGAGCTTGTTCCGGATGATCGTCCGGCTGCCCCTGTTGGTGTTCCGGCTCCATGCCGTCAGTCTAGCGGAATCAGAGACCGGCTTCCTTGGCTTCGTGCCACAGCCTGTCGGTATGGCTGTCATGGGTAACGTCCGACCAACCCAAGCCCTGTTCAGCCAGTCGATTCTCTATGAATTCCAATCGGCGAAGGTTCTTTATCAGCATACTTCGCATGCCACGTTCCGGGTCGGCATGCTTCCAGTCAACGAGCTTACGACCGGCATACACGACATCCGCGTATTCGGCTTCAATCGCTTCAGGATCGCCCGACTCCAGGGCCTCCAGGAATTCCGCTACTTCGTCCCTGAAGTGTTCTTCGGCACGGTCATACTCCGCATACTCGAAACCTGCTGCTTGCGCATGACGCAAGAGCTCCGCACTGACTTCCAGTATGGGCCTCGTGTCGACCTGCTCCAAAAGCCGAGCGGCGAAGAATCCGTTGTCCGTCATACCCGAATAATACAGTGCCGGGAGCAGGACTCGAACCTGCACGCCTTGCGGCCGTGGATTTTAAGTCCACTGCGTCTGCCAGTTCCGCCATCCCGGCTGGTTGTTAACCTGTCAGGCTTGAGGCGACGGGCGGAATTGAACCGCCGTACGGGGTTTTGCAGACCCCTGCCTAACCACTCGGCCACGTCGCCGTATGGTCATTGTAGAGGAAGTCGCGTTGAGCGGGTGATCGGATTCGAACCGACGACCTTCTCCATGGCAAGGAGACGCTCTAGCCAGCTGAGCTACACCCGCAACAGGATAAAGTATAGCAACTGTACGAATGGCTGCTCAATCAGGATGTGCCGGGACCCAGATTCGAACTGGGGACGCCTGGCTCTTCAGGCCAGCGCTCTACCACTGAGCTATCCCGGCGCGTCATCTCGGACAGGAACCAGTATACCAATGAACTGCCGGATCCTCGCCTTCTTAGGCAAAAAGAAGGGGCCCGGCGCTAGTCTCAATCACATGACGGCGATATGCGGAGAAAGAAGAGCAGCCTGGGCCCCGGGTCACGAGGAGTTCGGGGGTATGGAAACTCCATTGTGACCGTGTGTGACGCGTATCCCTGTTACCCTGACTGTCCAGGCCCTGGTCCATACAGGTCTGCGCGTCACGATCCGTCGTCATGTCTATGTCTTCGCGGTCGGTCCGGGAGGATGCGAAGAACGCGACAGTGGACGACGGACGTTTGGAAAACGGGAAGTTGTTAATCTTGCTCACATGAGCGGACGATTAGCATATCCGCTCCGCCCGTTCATCGCAAGGGGTCATATGCCAAAACACGATCACCTGGATTGCGTCTTTCGTGTGGGCACTGAGGGACTCGAACCCCCGACCCCCTCGGTGTAAACGAGGTGCTCTAGCCAACTGAGCTAAGTGCCCGGATGCATGGGATGTTCCGGCCGTATGTGCCGAGGAGAGGACTCGAACCTCCACGAGCGCAATGCTCACAGGCCCCTCAAGCCTGCGCGTCTACCAGTTCCGCCACCTCGGCATGTTAAGCAACTTCCCTATGATATCGGGAAATGTGCCGGAGAGAGGAGTCGAACCTCCACGGGGTTGCCCCCACACGGCCCTGAACCGTGCGCGTCTGCCAGTTCCGCCACTCCGGCGCGTTGCCTGCCGATTCCGGCAGACCTCAGCCTTCTGATTATACAAATAGAATCGCGAATGCGATGCCCACGAAGGCGATCGCCGCGAAGATCGTCAGGTAGTGCAGGACTTTCTCCGCACCACGCCGCTGATAGTTCACCGAGCTGTCGGCGCCGCCGAACGTCTGCGAGAGTGCCACGCCGCGGTTCTGGAGCAGGATCAGCGTAATCAACCACATCGCGTCCACGACCAGCGCCACTTGCAGGATCGTCTTCATTACTGGTTAAGCTCCTTCTTCGCCTTGTCCCAGTGACTGCGGTCGATGTCCTTGAGCAGCGCGTGCAGGATGAAGTTCACGATGCCGACCACCACCGCGGCGCCGACCGTCTGCCAGAACCCGAAGACCTCGAATCCGGGAACCACGATGCTCGTGAACCAGAGCATCAATGCGTTCACCACGAAGATGAACAGGCCGAACGTCAGGACGATCGCCGGCAGGCTGAGGATGGTCACGACCGGCCGGATCAGCACGTTGATGATGCCGAACGCGAAGGCCGCGAACAGCAACGTGAAGAAGCTTTCGCCGTACCCGACGAGGCCGAGCAGTGCCGCTACGAAGATTCCCAGCAGGTTGGCGGCAAAACCGTACGCGATCCGTGATGCGTCCATGCGCCTTACAGCGTACCGTCAGGTGCTTTCCGGCACAACCGAACGGATTCTAGAGGTTTTCTTTCACCGCCCGCCCGGCCGCCTTGCCGACGACCGCCTGGACAGTCGGGAGAGACGCTTCCCGTACGCCTTTCACCGACCCGAACGCCCGGATCAGCTGGCGCTTCTTGGCAGGACCGATGCCGGGCACGGTATCCAGCACGGAGCCGGACGCCGTCTTCCGATGTGCGCCACGGCCGTACGTAATCGCAAAACGGTGTGCTTCGTCCCGCAGGGCCTGGAGAAGCAAGGAACCCGGCGCTTCCCGCGGCAAGTCTACGGGCTCCGCCCGTTCCCCGGTCCACCGGTATACCTCCTCGAACCGCTTGGCGAGTCCGATCAGCGGCAGGTCGGAGAGGCCGAGTTCGGCGAGGATGCCGGCGGCTGCTGATACCTGTCCTTTCCCGCCGTCGATCACCACCAGGTCGGGCAGCGTCCCGAAGGAGGCGTCATCGGACTCTTGACCGACCGCGGATACGCGCTTGAACCGACGTCGGAGCACTTCCCGGAGCGAGGCGAAGTCGTCCACGCCGTTCACGCCGGCGACCTTGAACCGCCGGTAGTGCGCCGGGGTCGGGGCACCGTCACGGAAGACCACCATCGAGCCGACGGTCGCCGCTCCACCGAGTGTCGAGATGTCGTAGCATTCGATCCGGGCCGGTGGCGTATCGAGACCGAGCGCAGTCGACAACCCCGCCAATCCCTGCTCGCGCCGGGCCGCCTCCGCGTTCCAGCGGGACGTGATCCGAGCCAGTTCCTCCCGGGCGTTCTCTTCCGCCAGCTCCAGGAGCTTCCGGCGGTGGCCGCGCCGCGGCACCGTGACCGGCACTTTCCGACCGCGCCGCTCCGAGAGATATCCGGCGACCGCCGCGGCACCGGCGACCTCCAGCGGGACCAATACTTCGTCGGGCAAGCTCGTGGCCGCCTTGTAGTACTGTCCCAGGAACCCGTCGAGCAGCTCCGCATCCGCGCTTCCCTGAGCACCCTGCAATCCGAAGTCTTTCCGCGCCACGATCCGCCCCTGCCGGACGGTCAGGAGCAACGCCACGGCGTGCGCATCCTCGCGAGCCAGTCCGATCACGTCACGATCGGCAAGCTTGGGGTCCACCGCCTGCTGCCGTGCGAGCAACGACTCCAGGCTTTCCAGCCGGTCACGAAGCCGGGCGGCTCGTTCGAACGCCTGCCGCCGGGCGGCGGTCCGCATGTCCGTACGCAACCGCGTCTGGACCGTGTCGGTCTTCCCGTCCAACGCCCGGATCAACCCTTCAATGTTCCGCCGATAGTCTTCCTCGGAGATCTTCCCGTACTGCGGCGAGGGACAGAGCCCCAAGTGATAGTAGAGGCACGGGCGGGACCGGGACGGATCGTCGCAGGGATCGTTCGGCAGGCAGTACGGAAAGACCTTCCGGAGCGTACGGAGAGTCCGACGCACCGCGCGGCCGTCGGTGTAGGGACCGAAGTACCGCGCCCGTTTGTCGGTAACCCGCCGGGCCGTGGTCACCCTCGGGAACCGTTCGCCGAGCGTCACCTTGATGAACAGGTAGTGCTTGTCGTCCCGCAACCGGACGTTGTAGGGCGGCCGGTACTGCTTGATGAAGTTCGATTCCAGCAGCAACGCCTCGACCTCGTTGGAGGTTACGACGGTGTCGATGGAAGCGACCTTGGGTACGAGCACCCGGAGCTTGGAGTCGGCCGCGGATCGTTTTTGGAAATAACTGCGCACGCGGCTGCGGAGCCGCTTGGCCTTCCCTACGTACAGTATCTTCCCGGCCTCGTCCTTGAACAGGTAGACGCCGGGCTTGGCGGGCAGCTCCGCGAGCTGATGCCGGACGCGGTGGTGCGGTACGTGGTCCATCACCGCAATTGTACTGGCTGTCGGCGGGATTGCGCGCCGGTCGCATTGCCGATGCGCACCAGGCCGGACACCAGACGTGTAGGTAAGGAAAAAGGGCTGCGTCGTGTGATGTTGATCGAATGATCAGACAAAACACGGCCGCAGCCCTGATATCACCCCTTTTCGTTACGAGCCATTGCCGGCGTCGTTGTTTTCTTGTTGTTGTTGTTTTCGTGCCTCCCGCCTGGCAATCTCTTCCTTGACGAGCTCGGGCGTCACCAACAGCTCTTCCATGATCTCGTCGTTGTCGGTGATGCTCTTGAGCCGCTTCGGCGGGATTACGCCGGTCTTGCGGGCAATGCCCGCGGAGACGGCAGTGGCGATGAACTTCCGCTGCAGGATCCACACCAGCTCCGAGATTCCGGCGCCGGTCTCGTCGACCTCCTTTTGGGAGATCTCCATGTCCTTGAACGCCCCTTTGAGGATCCTGTCCTTATTGAGATCAAACAGACGACCCTGCGTGATCTGCGGCCAGAACTCCTCGACGACCAGCTCGCGGGCAGCCGGCGTCAACTTCTGCCACGCCTCCATGAACTCATCGTCATCACGGAGATGCTCGAGGAACGTAGCCTCCTGCTCGGAAGCAGGCTGGTAGCCCTCCTCGGGCTGCTGTCCCTCATCGTCATCGTCATCATCGCTTGGAATCCACTGGGCGGATCGGGAAAACGCGAACACGGCGGCGAGCAACAGCAACGCGATGCCGTATCCGGCCTGGTCGAACCGCCCCTCCCCCAGGATGGTCAGGCCGACCGAAGGCTTCTCCCCCTCTGTCTGCCCGAAGAGCAGCCAGGACGCTAGATAGGTCCCGATGACGATCGCAGAGACCGTCATGCCCGGGAGAAACCCGAACAGCCACACCAGCAGCACGGCCAGTATGCCAAGGATCGCCAGCGCAGCCGCGGCCGCCTCCGCCACCGTCCCGATGAACTCGAGACCAAGGAAGAGGTTGGCCAACATGGCCGCCCCGAGGAACACCAGGGTGCCGATCAGCGAAACCGTGTCCCGCTTGGCCAGATACATCAGGCCGAACAGGATCGTCAGCAACGCCAAGCCTCCGACAACAAAACCGCGCTCCATGTCACCGGTCACGCCACCCTCGGCGATACCCGAGAACCACCCGAGGATTCCGAAGATTCCCAGGACGGCTAGGGGCACGGCAGCGGCGCGAATCCGGTTCCTGCCAAGCAGGAAGAATGCCGCAAGGCCTCCGCCCAACTGCACCACCAACAACAAGTGGCCGCCGAGAATCAGCACGAGGGCCACGATCGCGATCAGTGCAGCGGCCAGCATCCGGCCGACAAGGCCGAGGCCCTCGATCAGCTCGGTGGTCCGCTCGAACCGATCCTTCGGTACGTTGCGACTGACCACCTGGTACAGCTGCCGCGCACGCTCCCGACGCTTCTGCTGCTCCTGAGTGGGATCCCCGTTCATGGGACCACCCCCTTTCCGAATCGAATTGTTCAGGTTCTTTTTGACGTCCGTTTCCCTCAAGCGAGACACTCGCCTCAGGGAAACGGTCGGCCGTCTGCGTACGCAGAAAGCGCTTAACCATAATATTTTTGCTCATTCCTGTCAAGTCAGGAAGGAGTCATCGTAGCAAGCCGGGACAGGCGTGGCTAGGCAGGTGCCGGATGGCTGCGGTAGGGCCGGGGTTTCGCCTTGGAAGACCGTTCGAGTTCCCCGACCAGATAGGTGCCGGTGTACGACCGCTGCGCCTTCGCCACTGCCTCCGGCGTGCCGATCGCCACGAGTTCGCCGCCCGCGTTGCCGCCTTCGGGTCCCAGGTCGATGATGTGGTCCGCCGTCTTGATCACATCCAGGTTGTGCTCGATCACCAGCACGGTATTCCCCATGTCCACCAGCCGGTTCAGGACCGCCAGTAGCCGCTTGATGTCCTCGAAGTGCAGGCCCGTCGTCGGCTCGTCGAGGATGTAGAGCGTCTGTCCGGTCGCCCGGCGGGCCAGTTCCGTCGCCAGCTTGATCCGCTGCGCCTCGCCGCCGGAGAGGGTCGTGGCGGGTTGGCCGAGCTTCATGTATCCCAGGCCGACGTCGTTGAGTGTCCCGAGCTTCTGCTTGATCACCGGGATGTGCTCGAAGAACTTCAGGGCCTTCTCGACCGTCATGTCGAGTACGTCGGCGATCGTCTTCGTCTTGTAGTGGATCTCCAGCGCTTACTTGTTGTAGCGCTTGCCGCGGCACTCCTCGCAGGCCACGTAGACGTCCGGCAGGAAATGCATCTCGATCTTGATCACGCCGTCGCCACGGCAGTGCTCGCAGCGGCCGCCCTTCACGTTGAAGCTGAACCGGCCGGCGGAGTAGCCGCGCATCTTCGCCTCGTT
>CAYZCS010000025.1:0-13099 GCA_964476895.1 uncultured Candidatus Saccharibacteria bacterium
GAGTACGCCAAGTTCTACTTCCCGGGGTTCAAGCGCTGGAACGAGAAGGGCGCAGAGAAACTGTCGGCCCTGTTCTGCAACCAGGTCACCGAGGTGATCTCGCCGTCGGACGACATCCACCGCAAGCTCAGGCGTTACGGCATCCGACGGCCGATCACGACGCTGCCGACCGGCGTGGACCGGGAGTTCTTCACGATCCGCGACCCGCAGCGGAGCATCCGGAAGCGGTTCGGCATCCCGCAAGATGCGCCGTTGATGGTCACCGTCGCCCGGCTCGGCCGGGAAAAGAGCATCGATTTCATCCTGCGGGCGTTCGTCCGGATCCGGAAGCTGGAGCCGGACGCGTACTACCTGATCGTCGGCGACGGCCCCGCGCGACTGGAGCTGGAAACGTTCGCCCGCGAACTCGGCATCGCCGACCGGGTGGTCTTCACCGGATTCCTGCGCAGCCGCGAGGAAGTGGTCAAGGCATATGCCACCGCCGACCTGTTCGCGTTCGCCAGCCGCACGGACACCCAGTGCCTGACGATCCTGGAGGGCGCCGCGACCGGACTGCCGGTGGTGGCCGTGCAGGACCGGCCGCTGGAACTGGCGCTCCACCACGGCAAGAACGGATTCTTCACCCCGGCACGGGAAGCGCAGTTCGCCGCCAAGGCCCACCAGCTGCTCGGTGACCGCAAGCTGGCCCGCCGGTTCGGCACGGAATCGCGGAAGATTGCCCGGTCGCTCTCCGCGGAATCCCAGGCCAAGAAGCTGGCCGGGATTTACGAACGTGCCCGGGAAGAGGGGTTCGCGGAGCGGGACCCGAAACGGCTGGCGGCCGCATTCAAGCGGGTCCGGAAATCCTTCCGGGGATACCCGACGATACGGCGCTGACCCGTGCGCTGACACCCCGCGGGGTTTTGCCTAGAATGGATAGGCCGGGCTCGTAGCTCAGTTGGCTAGAGCGCTTGATTGACGTTCAAGAGGTCACAGGTTCGAATCCTGTCGAGCCCACCCGGTTCATAGCGCCGCTTATCCGAAGACGGCCCGTCGCAACAAGTCACGTTTGGCCAGACGCACCGATTCCGTCTGTTCTTCGAAACGATCAGGGCTCATCCAAAACCCATCGGCGATTTCTTCGGGATCCACCGTCAGCTCCGGCTCGACGCCATCGCAGCGAACCCGGAAAAAGAAGTACCGCTTGCCTTCCGAGAATCCCCGCTTGTCGGTACGGCTGGCTTCCGCCGCCAAGTCCTCGTATCCGGAAAATCCGACGACCGAGAGGCTTTCGACCGGCAAGCCGGCTTCTTCCTCGACCTCGCGCAAGGTTGCTTCGGTCGGGACCTCTCCGCGTTCGATGCCCCCCTGGGGCACGCCCCAGTAGTCGGGGTTCTTTGCCGATTGCAGCATGAGGATCTTACCCTGGGCATCTTCGACTACCGCCATGGCGACCGGCCTGAACCGGCCTTCGCGATGCGCCGTTTCGACCAACGCCGGCACTTCGGCAAGTTCTGCCGGCCGACCTTCGGGCATTTCTGAGGGCGTGCGACTCATGACGCTTCACTATATGACACCGGTATCGTCTTTTCCACAGGGCACCCTCCCGTCCCGATGATAGAGTGGGAAGTGGCGCACCCTAACAAACCGTTCAGGCCGACAGCGGCGTGGACCGAAACAAAGCGAGGTGAAACATGGGCACTCGGATCCTATTCGGGGGCATGATCTCCTCCGGAAAGTCCACGCTCGTCTGCTCCGTCTACGAGCTGCTCCGGAGCAGGGGTTTCGACCCGTCGCTCCACGAGATCGACGTGTGGTCGGACACCCACGACTGCATCCTCGGTCGGAAGGACTGGTCGCAACGCAACAAGCGCACCCCGCGGGATGATGACGAGATCCATGCCGAGTTCAGGGAGCGCGTCGCCGCGTTCGCTGATGACCCGACGGATATCGCCCTCGGCGACATGCCGGGACGCGAGCAGAACCGCTCGTTTCCACTGATTCCCATGGGATTGGCGGACATCGGCGTCCTGCTCTACCGGCGACCGGATGAGGAGGACCGCGGGTTCTTCTCCAGTAGCCGCGAGGGCTGGTACCGTCTGATGCGGATGTGGGGCATTCCCGAGGTCATCGAGGTGCAATCTATCCGCCCTGGCGACCAGGCCGCGATGGACACGTTCGCCATCGACGGGCTCGACCGGATCCCCATCCCCGACCACCCGGAGATCCAACGGCTCACCGAGCACCTGCTCGCCCGCGCCGAGGCCCTCCAAACCGCGGCCGCCTGAACAACCGTATCCTCTCTCCCCGCAACCACCGCGCCCGCTGGGGAGAGAGGATACACGACATCACACAATGCAAAACGTCTTGGTCGACATCGATGACACGCTCGCGGACACGCAGGTCGCGATGCTCCGGTATATCAACCAGAAGAGCAAACGACCGTACCGTTTCGAAGAACTGACGCGGGAACACCGGGAACGGTCGGTTCCTGAGTACGACAAGCTGGCGAAGGAATTCATGGACCGTCCGGACCTGATCGCGCGATGCACCCCCTGTGCGGACGCCTTGGATGCGCTCAAGCGGTTACATGGAGCCGGGTTCGCCATCCACATCGTGTCGTCACGCAGGGAACCGATCCATGACATCACGCTCGAATGGCTCCGCGAACACGGGTTCGCCGATTACGTCACCGAGGTGCACCCGCGATCGTCAAAACAGAGCGGACGCGAATTCAAACGCCTGATTTCCGAAAAGATCCGTCCGGCGGCGGCGTTCGACGACACCATGGAGGTCGCGGAAGCGTTATCCCAAATCGGCGTGACCGTCTACCTGATCCACAAACCGTGGAATGCGAGTGAGACGCTCCCGCGGAATGTCAGCCATGCGGAGACGTTCGCCGCCGCGGTCAATGCGTTCCTGAGCCGGGATCGCGCTTCTTCAGCTCCAGCGCCGCCGAATTGATGCAGTAGCGCTGCCCGCCGCGGTCCGCCGGACCGTCGTCGAAGACGTGCCCGAGATGGCCGCCGCATCGGGCGCACACGACTTCCGTCCGCACCATGCCGTGCGAGTCGTCCGAACGCAGCCGCACGGCTTCCGCCACGGCCGGATCGGTGAAGCTCGGCCAGCCGGTCTCCGACTCGAACTTGGTGTCCGCGGCGAATAGCGCCGCGCCGCAGCCGGCGCAGTGGTACATCCCGTCCGCCTTCTCATGGACGTACTTCCCGCTGAACGGCGGTTCGGTCCCCCGCTCACGCAGGATCCGGTATTGCTCAGGGGTCAGGCGTTTCCGCCACGCTTCCTCGGTCTGCGGCATTTTCCTCATAGGAACGGCACTATAGCACTCGGCTTGACAGCTCTCAACGGACGGGATTACTATATGGCCTTACGTCCTGCCTCATGAGGGCTTCGCGCCCAGCAGCTTACGTACTGCAGAGCAGCTGACGAGACCGGGGAAGTTCCGGTCGAAACGTAAGGCCCCGCCCCCGTGGCGGGGTATTTTGATGGTCCGCGGCAGCGGCCCCTCTCATTCGCAGCAGGGATCGTGGTAACCGCAGTTCTCACAGTCGCCCGTCCACGCGCCGGACCGGGCGTCCATCTCGTATCCGCACTGCGGACATTCCTGGGTTTGTTCGGTGTATCCCATGCGTCGAGCCTATCTTCGAACCGGGCAGACAGGCGGTCAAGCACTTGCCACCGTCCAATCGCTCCGCTACCAAGGGAGCATGGCGAAGAAACGGGTCCTGGCCAGCGGCGTGTTCGACGTGCTCCATCCCGGGCACGTCCATTACCTGACCGAGGCCAAGCGACACGGCGACCACCTCACGGTGATCGTCACGTCGGATGCCCAGGCGGCCCGTGAGAAACGGCCGCCGAAGCACCCGGCTGCGGAACGGGCCGGGCAGGTAGCCGCGCTCGAACCGGTCGACGAGGCCGTGGTCGGGACCGAACCGTATGACCTGACCGGTATGGTCCGCGAGCTCCGGCCCGACGTGATCGCGCTCGGTCATGACCAGCCGTTCGATCCCGCGGAGCTCGTCCGTATCCTGCAAACGGCGGGCCTTACCGTCCGGGTCGTCCGCTGTTCGGAGCGGCCCGGCGCGCGCACCAGCGACCTGCTGGACGAGTAGCTATACTGGACGCATGGCGAAAACCAAAGCACCGCGGAAACCGGCCGACCTTGAGCCGATGCGCCATTCGCTGGCGCACGTGCTGGCGATGGCGGTGCTCGACATGTTCCCCGAGGCCAAGCTCGGCATCGGCCCCGCTACCGACGACGGCTTCTACTACGACTTCGACCTGCCCCGCACGCTGATTCCCGAAGACCTGCCGATCCTCGAGCAGAAGATGCGGAAGATCGTGAAGCAGGACCTCGGGTTCGAAAGTACCGAAGTCCAGCCGAAAGAGGCAGTCGACGCGCTCAAGGCCGCCGGCCAGCCGTACAAGGTCGAACTGGCCGAGGAGTTCGCGCAGGGCAAGGAGCCGATTACTTTTTACAAGACCGGTGACTTCACCGACCTCTGCCGCGGGGGTCATGTGAAATCCACGAAAGAGATCGGCGCGTTCACGCTGACTCGGATCGCCGGCGCGTACTGGCGCGGCGACGAGACCCGCCCGCAGCTCCAGCGGATCTACGGCGTGGCGTTCGCCACGCAGCAGGAGCTGGACGACTATCTGAAGCAGCAGGAAGCGGCCAAGCAGCGCGACCACCGCAAGCTCGGCAAGGAACTAAAGCTGTTCATCCATTCCGAGCTGGTCGGCGGCGGACTGCCGCTCTGGACGCCGCGTGGCACCGTCATCCGCGACGAATTGAATGACTATGTGCAAGGCCTACGCGCGACGAAAGGCTTCAGCAAGGTGACGATCCCCCACCTTACCCGGAAGGATCTCTACGAGCAGAGCGGTCACTGGCAAAAGTTCGAGCAGGAATTGTTCCGGCTTGAGACTCGCGAAGGACACCAGTTCGCGATCAAGCCGATGAACTGCCCCCACCATGCTCAGATCTACAAGGCCGAACAACGCTCGTACCGCGACCTGCCGGTCCGCTACCAGGAAACGACGATGGTCTACCGTGACGAACAGTCCGGCGAACTATCCGGTCTGTCGCGCGTGAGGTCGATCACCCAGGATGACGCGCACGTCTTCTGCCGTGATTCCCAAATCGAGGGCGAGGTGCTGGACCTCTGGGAGATCATTGAGACGTTCTACGGCACCCTCGGACTACCGGTGAAACTGCACTTCTCCACCCATGATTCGAACAAGGTCGGTGCGTACGCCGGTACCGACGGTCAATGGAATCACGCGGAATCAGAACTCCGGAAGGTCATCGAAAAGAAAGCTGGTCAAAAGTATGAGGAGACGCCCGGTGAGGCCGCGTTCTACGGACCGAAGCTCGACTTCATCTCGACCGACGCGCTTGGCCGCGAATGGCAGGTGGCGACCATCCAGCTCGATTTCTTCCAGCCGGAAGGACTCGGCCTGACGTACGTCGATGAAGGGGGCGAGGAACAGCGCGTGGTAATGATCCACTGCGCGGTGATGGGTTCGCTCGAGCGGTTCATCGCACCGTTGATCGAGCACTTCGCCGGCG
Organism: uncultured Candidatus Saccharibacteria bacterium; assembly: GCA_964476895.1. Classification (GTDB taxonomy): domain Bacteria; phylum Patescibacteriota; class SICC01; order SICC01; family SICC01; genus JALYJZ01. The sequence goes on from CAYZCS010000025.1 coordinate 5,570, forward strand.
CGTTCCCACTCTGGCTGGCGCCGGAGCAGGTACGGGTGCTTTCGATCAGCGAGAAGCAGGCAAAGTATGCCCGATCGGTGACAGAGACGCTGCGCAAAGCCGGTCTCCGGGTAGAGATGGATGCCGATGCGGAGACCATCGGCAAGAAAATCCGGACCGCCGAGAAGATGAAGGTTCCCTACATGCTCGTGGTCGGAGACAAGGAAGCCAAGGCCGGTTCGGTGGCGCTCCGGAGCTACCACCGCGGCAACCTCGGCGTAACGAAGACCGCCGCGGTCACGAAGGATCTCGCGAAGGAAGCGACGGATCGGGTCCTTCCGAAAACCTCCTGACCGAACGACGAATGCCGCGGCAACCGGTTTTGGATCCGTTGTGCTATCCTCCCTTGCTTCACCGCCCGGGGCGTGCTTGGATGTAAGCCCTTAACACCGTCGGCCTGAGAGGAGGTGGGTATGGCAACGGCCGATACGCACGACATACGTCCGAGCATGAGCCGGGTCGAGGAGGGCTGCCGGATCACGGTGAAGAGTACGGACACGGGCGAGGAGAAGACCATCGAGAAGATCGGTGAGAGCAATCCTTTCCTGGGCCACCACTTGCACGAGACCGTGACCGTCAGACCGCCCAACAACCCATCGGCATTCGGCCGATCGTTCAGGATCATCAGGATCGAGAAGCCGCGAACACCCCGAGGAGCGTAGCGTGCGTCAGCAAAGCCAAGAAGGCGTCAGTCCCGTATCTCGCATCCCGCGACATCCGGCTGACGCCTTCTTCATATCTGCGGTCCGCGTCTGCCGGTATAGTGGTGGATATGGCCGAAAAGAAACCGCCGCTGGTCGCGATCGTCGGTCCGACCGCATCGGGCAAGTCCTCCCTGGCGATCGAACTGGCCGAGGAATTCCACGGCGAGATCGTCTCCGCGGATTCCCGGCAGGTATACCGCGGCATGGACATCGGGACGGCAAAGGTCCTGCCCGAGGAACAGGCCCGCGTACGGCATCACCTGCTGGACATCGCCCGCCCGAAACAGCCGATCACCTTGGCCGAGTACCAGGCACGGGCGTTCCGGGCGATCGGGCACATCCTGCAGCGGGGACTCCTGCCGTTCCTGGTCGGTGGCACCGGGCTGTACGTCCAGGCGGTCATCGAGAACCTGAGGATCCCCGAGGTGCCGCCGCAGTCCGGACTGCGCGACGAGATGGAGAAACTGGACACCGCAGCGTTGGTCGCGCGACTGGAAGCCGTGGACCCGGAGAGTGCCGCGGGCATCGACCGGCACAACCGGATGCGGTTGATTCGGGCGATCGAAGTCAGCGAGACGAGCGGCACCCCGATCTCACGACTACAGGACCGCGGAGAGCCGCGGTACGCGACCCTGAAGGTCGGCATCCGGTTGGATAAGGAAGCCCTCACCGACGGGATCACCGAACGCCTGGAAGACTGGTTGCGGCGCGGACTGACCGAGGAAATCACCCGCCTGCACCAGGAAGAAGGGTTGTCCTGGGAGCAAATCGAATCCTTCGGCCTGCACTACCGCAGTTTCGCGAAACATCTCCAAGGCGACCTCACGTTCGAAGCGGCCCGGAGCGAGTCGGCCACGGAGCTGGTCCGATACACCAAGCGTCAGATGACCTGGTTCAAACGTGATGAAACGATCCGCTGGATCGGCAGCGAAGATGAAGCCGAAGCGCTGGTGTCAGGATGGCTGGACGCACGCACGATGGAGCCGCGGCGATGAGAGGACCGATCGCCGTCCGGACCGCACGCACGCTGGCCGGGATTTCCCGGCTCCGGGGCGGCGGCGCTACCAGCCTCCCCGGCCTGGTGGGCCTGAAGATCGATCCCGCCCTGATCCGCCGGCGTTCCCGCCGTCTCGCCGGCAGCATCGTGATCACCGGCACCAACGGCAAGACCACCACCTCCGAGTTCATCGGCAACGCCCTGGAGCTGGCCGGGCGTCCCGTGATCCGCAACCAGGCCGGTTCAAACCTGCTCCGCGGCATCGCCTCCACGCTGGCGCTCCGAGTGGACCGGCATCGGCGCGGCGAGCGGAAGCCTTGGGGAGTGTTCGAGGTGGACGAAGCGACGATGCCGGCCGCCTGCCGGGAACTCCGCCCGAAGGTCGTGGTGGTGACGAACCTCTTCCGCGACCAGCTCGACCGCTACGGCGAACTCAAGCGGACGGCCGAGCTGCTCCGTACCGGCCTCCGTTCCCTCCCGAAGTCGAGCATCGTGCTGCTCAACGCCGACGACCCGCTGGTAGCCGCGCTCGGCAAGGGCCTACCCCAGACCGTCCGTTACTTCGGCATCGAGGACACCTCGCGTTCGAAACCGCGGCTGCCGCACGCCGCCGACAGCGTGTCCGACCCGAAGACCGGAGAACTCCTGTCGTACGATGCCGTCTTCGTCGGGCACCTCGGCCATTACCGGGGCGGCGCGCTCCGGCGCCCCAGGCCCCACATCCGCTTGACCGACCTCTCCCCCGTCCGGGGACGCGGCTACGAGCTGACCGTCGCCCTCGGCCGCCGGACCGTGACCATGTCGCTCCGGATCCCCGGCCTCTACAACGCCTACAACGCGCTCGCGGCGCTGGCGACGGCGGAGGCGGCGGGCGTGCCTCCCGCGAAAGCCGGGCAGGCGATCGCCGAGACCGCGGCCGTGTTCGGACGGCAAGAGGCGGTCGAGATCGAGGGGCGGCGCGTCGTGATCGGCCTGATCAAGAACCCGACCGGTGCCAACGAGATCATCAACACGTTCGCCGAGGACCGCGCGAAGAAGCGCTTCCTGGTCCTGATCAACGACAACTTCGCGGACGGCCTGGACGTGTCCTGGCTCTGGGATACCGACTTCGAGCAGCTCCTGCCCCAGGTCGAATCGATCGCGGTCGGAGGGACCCGGGCCGCCGACATGGCGCTCCGGCTCAAGTACGCCGGCCTTGACCCGGCGGAAGTTCCCGTCCACCGTTCCATCGAAGGTGCGCTCAAGGCCGAACTCGCCCGTGTCGCTCCCGGCGGGACGCTCTACGTGCTGCCCACCTACACCGCGATGCTGGCACTCCGCCGCGAACTCACCCGCGCCGGCCACGTGAAACACTACCTCTCCTGACGTACGCTCGAACCATGCATCTCCGAATCGCCCACCTCTACCCCCGCCGGATGAACATCTACGGCGACCGCGGCAACATCCTCACACTGGTGCGCCGCAGCCGCTGGCGGGACGTCGCCGTGAGCGTGGACGAAGTCGAACACGGCGAACGGCTCGATGCCGCCCGCTACGACCTCTTCTTCTTCGGCGGCGGCCAGGACCAGGAGCAGGACGCCGTGTCCGCAGACCTCACCGGCCGGCTCGGCAAGGGGGAGGCGATCAGGGAGGCGATAGACCGCGGCGCGGCCGCGCTCGCCGTCTGCGGCGGCTACCAACTCTTCGGGCGCTACTACCGGCCCGACGCGGGCAAGCGCCTCGGCGGCATCGGCGTCTTCGATGCCTACACCGAGGCCGGTCCCGAGCGCTTCATCGGCAACACGGTCGCCACGCCGCTGCTCACCGGTCTCGGCGACCGGCCGCTGGTCGGCTTCGAGAACCATTCCGGACTGACCTTCCTCGGCGAAACGGCGAAACCGCTGGCCCGGGTGACCCGCGGGCGCGGCAACAACGGCCGGGACCGGACGGAGGGCTGCGTCGCCAGCGGCGCGGTCGGCACGTACTTCCACGGTTCGCTCCTGCCGAAGAACCCCCACCTCGCCGACTGGCTGATCGAACGGGCGCTCCGGCGGCGGCACAAGCGCGTCCGGCTGGCTGCTCTCGATGATACGCTGGAGGAAACGACTAACCGCGAACTCGCCCGGCGATTCGCCTGACCCAAGGAGGAAGCCCGTGACCAACACCAGCGCCCGGACCATCGCCAAGATTCTGCTCGAAGTGGATGCCGTCACGCTCCGGCCGGACGAGCCGTTCCGCTACACCTCCGGGATCCTCTCGCCGATCTACACCGACAACCGCGTCCTTATATCCCACCCCGAGGCCCGGAAGGCCGTCGCCAAGGCACTGGAGGGGCTGGCCCGCGAGACCCACCCGAAGATCGAAGTCGTCGCGGGAACGGCCACCGCCGGCATCGCCTGGGCAGCCTGGCTCGGCGCCGGCATGAACATCCCGATGGTCTACGTACGCGGCAAGGCCAAAGACCATGGCCAGAAGAATCAGATCGAGGGCGTGCTGCCACCGGGCTCGAAGACGCTGGTGATCGAGGACCTGATCAGCACCGGCGGAAGCGCACTGGGTGCCGCACAGGCCGTCCGCGAGGCGGGTGGCGAACCGCTCGGGGTGGTCGCGATCTTCACGTACGGGATGGGGCAGGCCGTGGACGGGTTCCGGGAGGCGGGCATTCCCCTCTCCACCCTGACGAACTTCGAGGCGCTGACCGAAGCTGCCGAACAGCTCGGCCAGCTCACGCCAGAGTCCAAGGAGCGCGTACTCGAGTGGGCCAAGGACCCTGCCGGCTGGGGTAAGAAGATGGGACTCGAGTCGTGAGCGAACACCGGAACGCCACGTACACCGACCGCGCCGAGACCGCGGACAATCCGCTGGCCCGGCATCTCTTCGGCCTGATGGTCGAGAAGGAGACCAACCTCTGCATGGCCGTGGATGAGACCGACCCGGTACGGTTCCTGCGCATCGCCGAGACGGTCGCGCCACACGTGGCCGTGCTGAAGACGCACGTCGATACCATCGAGCAGTTCACCCCTAAGCTGACGCTGGAACTCAGCAGCCTGGCCCGGGAACACAACTTCCTGATCTTCGAGGACCGGAAGTTCGCGGACATCGGACAGACGGTCAAGAACCAGTACACCACGGGCGCGTTCTCGATCATCGAATGGGCCGACATCGTGAATGCCCACGCCTTGCCGGGACCCGGCATCATCCAGGGACTCCGCGAGGCCGCCGAAGCCCATGACATGGCGGAACGGCGCGGCATCCTGCTGCTGGCCCAGATGAGTTCGGCCGACAACCTCCTGGATGCCGACTACACCAAGAAGGTGGTCGCGATGGCCAAGGAGAACGCCGATTTCGTGACGGGGTTCATCGGCGCGGGACTGAAGGCGTTGCCCTCGCTGGCCAAACAGGCGCCACCGGGATTCATCATCTTCACGCCGGGCGCCAAGATCGGCGGCGGGGGTGACACGCTCGGCCAGCGCTATGCCTCCCCGGATGCACTGGTGGACGCGGGTGCCGACGTGTTGATCGTCGGCCGGGGCATCATCCAGGATCCGAAGCCGGCGGTGCGGGCCAAGGAATATCGCGAACGCTGCTGGGAAGCGTACCGGCAGCGCATCGCCGAACCCAAGGTCAAGGAAAAGAAGAAGTAGTCACCCGGCTCAGGCCGGCTGTTCGGCCAGTCGCTCGCGGTATTGGAGCGCCTCCGCGACGTGGTCTTCGGTGATCGCCGGAGCGGCGGCGAGGTCCGCGATCGTCCGGGAAACGCGCAGCACCCGGTGGCACGCCCGCACCGAGAGGTGCCACCGGTCCACCGCACGACGCAGCAACGCATCTCCGGCATCGTCCAGCCGGGTGTGCTCCGCCAGCTCGGCGAGCGTCATCGTGGCGTTGGTCCGCCCGGCGCCGAGCCGGCCACCCTGCCGCTCCCGGGCGGTCCGTACCCGCTGCCGCACCACGGTACTCGATTCGCCGTCACGTGCCGAAAGCTCCGCATACGCGACGCGCGGAACACCGGCAAGGAGATCGAACCGATCACGGAGCGGACCGGACAGACGCTGGCGGTACCGCGCCGCGGCGGCGGGACTGCAGACACACGGCTTGTCCGGATCGCCGGCGAACCCGCACGGGCATGGGTTCTGGCTCCCGACCAGCATGCAGTCGGCCGGGAATTCCAAGGTCCGTCCCGCCCGGCTGATCCGGACCCGGCGTTCCTCGAGCGGCACCCGGAGCGCCTCAAGCACGTGCGGCGGGAACTGCGGAAGCTCGTCGAGAAAGAGGACGCCGCGATGCGCCAGGCTGATCTCACCCGGCCGCGGGTTGCTGCCGCCGCCAAGCAGTCCGGCTAGGGAAACCGAGTGGTGCGGATTCCGGAGCGGACGGCATTCCATCAGCGGACGTCCGGGCGGCAGAAGCTCCGCCACGCTGTGTGCCGCGGTGATCTCCAGAAGCTCCCCGCGCGACGGCGGAGGCAAGATGCCGGCCAGCGCCTTGGCCAGCATGCTCTTCCCGGTACCGGGAGGTCCGGTCAGGAGCAGGTTGTGTCCGCCCGCCGCTGCTACTTCCAGCGCTCGTTTGGCGTGTGTCTGCCCACGGATCTCGCTGAGATCGGCGGCCGGGACGGCGGTTCCGGAGCATTCACCGGGAGGCGTCGGTGCCACGTGCCGCTCGCCGCGCAGGTACCCGACCAGCACTTCCAGCGAAGCGATGCCGTGGACCGCCGGCGCGCCGGCCAGCGCCGCCTCGGCCGCGTTCGCCTCGGCCACCACCAGCCGCTCCATGCCCCGTTCCTTCGCTCCCAGCGCGACCGGAAGCGAACCGGATACGCCCTGGAGCCGGCCGTCCAGCGAGAGCTCGGCGCGGAACAGCACGCCGGGATCCGGCTCCGGCAGCTGCCCGACTGCCGTCAGGATACCCACCGCGATCGGCAGGTCCAGTCCCGAACCGGCTTTCCGGGTGCCCGCCGGCGCCAGGTTCACGGTGATCCGGCGGGCCGGCAGCGTGAACCCGGCCTGACGGATCGCCGCCCGCACCCGCTCCCGGCTCTCGTCCACGGCCTTGTCCGGAAGCCCCACGATAGACAGCCCCGGCAGGCCGTTCGCCACTTCCACCTCGACGGTCACCGGCTGCATCACCAGTCCTGCCAGCGTCGCCGTCCGCACCCGTGCCACCATGTGTACATGGTAGCTTGCTATGCATAACCAATCAACCGTTGGTGCTGGAGTGAACGGCCCCGCGGCGGTAAGCTGGAAGCGTATGTCCAAACGCCCCAAGAAGCATAAAAAGCGGAAGAAGCTGTCGCGGCGGGCGCGGCACCGGACCGGTGATGCGCCGAAACCGGCGGCCGTGCCACGCGAGACGGTCGTGCCTCCCGTCGAACCGGTCGCCGAGCAGCCCACGGATGCCGAGCCGCAGCCCGAGCGGCCCGTCACTGAACCGGAACCCGCTCCCGTGGCCCCCGCCGACCCCGAACCCGCGACGGTATCCGCCACCTTCACCCCGTCCACCAAGAGCGAGGCCTTGGTCGGCGCCGAACAAGAGCGGATCGGCAGCGACCTTCGGCGGCTCGGGATCCAGATCGGCGTGTTCACGCTGATCGTCGCGGCGATTGGCATCCTCGATGCCCAGACAGGCCTGATCGGCGACCTCGGCACCTCGTTGTTCGGACTGTGGGAATGACCGGCCGCGACCCGAGAACCTTGTCTCTGTGCGGAAAACTCCTTATCGTGGGAACCGTATGACAGCGCATGACAGCCTTCGAAAGGTGCGACCATAGCTAAGAAAAAACGTGTCGGAGCGGGGATTCCCGCGCCGAAGCTC
>CAYZCS010000026.1:0-13067 GCA_964476895.1 uncultured Candidatus Saccharibacteria bacterium
GCGGCGGGGATCGGAGTCCCTTCCGGTGAACCGGACGGTCTTCCCAGCCAGCCGCTGCAGCCGGGGACGGTCGGTGCCATCGCCCATCACGACGAGCGGGACCTGCAGCCGGTTCGCCGCTTCGATCACGATGTCGTTGCGCTTGTACGGCTCGAGCCGTCCGGCGACGAGGAAGTATCCTCCCTGCCGTCGCGACGGTTTGAACTTGGCGATGTCCACCGGCGGGTGGACCACCGTAGACGAGCGGCCGTAGTACCGGCGGATACGGCGGCGGACGTACTCCGAATTAGCGATGAAGTCGTCGACGCCGGCAGCGGCCCGAAGGTCGCGGCGGCGGAACCCGGCGAGCATCCTCCCGAACATCGCCTTGAGCGGCGCCGGGTAGCCGGTTTCCGTGATATAGCGGTCGGCATCGCTCCAGATGTACCGGATCGGCGTATGGCAGTAGCAGACGTGGAGCGTCCCGGGACCGGTCCGGACCGACTTGGCCCAGCCGGACGCCGAGGAGAGCACGATGTCGTAGTCCGAGAGGTCGAACCGCCGGAACGCCCCGTCCAACCAGCGGAGCGTCCACTTGTAGTAGCGTCGCGCCAGCGGCAGATCGTCCAGGAAACTCGTCCGGATGTCTTGCTTGGCGAAGTCCTTTCCCATCCTGACCGGATCGAAGTACGCCGTGTATACCGGTGCGTCCGGCCACATCCGCATGAAGACGCGGAGCACCTGCTCGGCACCGCCGTCCTGCACGAGATGGTCGTGCACGAGCGCGATGCGGGGCTTCCGGCTCATCCGGCCTCTCCTAGCGGATGGACGTCTACGACCAGACGCTGGCCCTGGTCGCCGCCCGGAGCACGGTCCACGATGGCGGCCGAATCGATGACGACGCGATCGCCCGCCGTCACCGTACCCGTCTTCTGGCTGGTCACATGCGGACGGTACCCCTCGCGTACATGCTTTGATTCACGGAACGATGCGCCGGCCTCCGTGAAAAAGTCATACAGCGCTTCGTGTAGCGCTTGTAGATCCTCATCTTCCTCGACCAGGTTCACCGGGATGTCATGCCGGGCGCCGAACAGTGTCGGCTCATGGATCCGCACTTCCATGGGAGCGTGCCGGCGGAGCACCGACCCGAGCGCATCTTCGTCCACGGGACCGGTGACCGAGAACGGCGGCAACAGCGTGATATGCAGCGGCCAGGCATCCGCGGCGAATCCATCGCCGGCGTTACACGGCTTCAGGAAGTGAACGACCAGATAGGTGCCTGCACGCACTGGCACCTAGTACGCTCCCTTCCTCGCGAGTACGACCTTCACGGTCTTGAGCAGGATCGTCAGGTCGAGCAGCAGCGACCAATGCTGGATGTAGTAGAGGTCGAGACGGATCCACTCGTCGAACCCGACGTCGCTCCGGCCCGAGACCTGCCACGGTCCGGTGATGCCCGGCTTGATCGTCAGGCGGCGGCGCTGTTCGCGGGTGTACTGCTTCACCTCCGAGGGAATCGGCGGGCGCGGGCCGACCAGGCTCATGTCGCCTTTCAGGACGTTGATGATCTGTGGCAGCTCGTCGAGGCTAGTCTTCCGGAGGAACCGGCCGACCCGGGTCACCCGCGGATCATCCTTCATCTTGAAGACGGGGCCGCTGGCCTCGTTGTAACGCCGGAGCCCGGGAAGCCGCTTCTCGGCGTCCTTCACCATGCCCCGGAACTTGTAGTACGTGAAGGGTTTCCCCGCCCGGCCGACCCTCGTCTGCTTGAAGATCACCGGTCCGCGCGAGTCGAGCTTGATCGCCGCGGCGACGAACGGCAGGAACACCAGGAAGAACGGCAGCACCAGGATGCTGCCGGCGAGGTCGAGCGTCCGCTTGGCGATCCGGCCCCAGCCTTCGAGCGGCGTCCGGAGCAACGTCATCACCGGGATCCCGCCGATCGCCGCTACCCCGACCCGGCCGGTAGCCAGTTCCGGCGTACTCGGTACGAACCGGAAGTCCACGTGGGCATCTTCAGTAGCGTGGAGCAGCGAGAGCTTCTGTTCATCCGACAGGCCCGGGTCGGCGTCGATCAGCTCGTCGGGACGGTACCGCTTCAGGATCTTCGGCAGGTCTTTCTGGCGGCCCAGGATCTCCTTGCCGCGCGCCGGGCCGCGGGTCGCGACGAAGCCGAGGATCCGGTACCCGCGGCTGCCGGCCGCAAGCTCGCGGGCGAGGGTCCGGGAGGTCGGCCCGGTCCCCACGACCACTGCGCGTCGGACGCCGATGCCGTACCGGAAAAGGTACTGCTGGAGCAGCCGGACGACCGCCCGGACGAGCGTGACCAGCAGGACGCTCGCCACGAACCCGAACAGGATCACGAACCGCGAGAAGAAGTCCACGCGCAGGAAGAAGATCAGCGCCACGACCGCCAGCGTGCCGATCGTCGAGCCTGCCAGAATCCGCGCGAACTCGCTGAGCCCCCGGCGGGTGCTCTGCTGCCGGTACATCTTCAGCAGCGCGAAGATCACCAGCCAGACGGCGGTGATGCCGGCCGCGATTACCAGATAGCGCTCAAGCGGCAGCACGGTCGCCACCGGCAACGCCCCCGACTCCACGCGGACGTAGTATGAGATCAGGAACGCGGCGAAGACCGCGAGCGCGTCGAGCGGCACCAGCAGTGCGGAGATGGCCAGTTCCGAACGTTTCATTTCCCTCCCAGCTTACCGCGACCAAGGGCGACCTGTCCTCACGCGGCCGAATCCGTCCGGGGAACGCAAAACGCCCCCGTCAGGGAGCGTCTCACGATGTGTCCATGGCCGGCGGACCGGTAAGCCGAGTTCTGTCGTGCCCCGCGCCTCGCGGCGCGAAACAGCGCAGCCATCCATCTAGCCCCGCGATTGCCCGCGGGATCGAGCGGTAACCCGGACCGTGGCGGACGGGCCGTCCTGGTCCTGTTTACCTTGCACCGCACGGGGTTTACCTCCCGCCGCCGTCACCGGCGGCGACCGTGCGCTCTTACCGCACGCTTTTCACCCTTGCCTGTGCCTGCCTTGCGGCGGGCCATCGGCGGTATGGTCTCTGTGGCACTTTCCCTCGGATCGCTCCGGGTCGGAGTTACCGACCGTGCTGCCCGATGGTGCTCGGACTTTCCTCCCGGCACTGATAAGGTGCCCGGCGGCCGCGTAGTCTGCCGACCGGACGCGTAGCATAGCCGGATTCGACGACGAAATCAACCGGCCAGTTCGCGGTCGAGGGCCTGGTTCACGAGCGCATCGGCCTGCTTGTTGCCCTCACGGTACGTGTGCTCATACCGCACGCTCCGGAAGCGTTCCTCCAGCCCCCGCACCTGGTGCGCGAGCTTCTTCAGCTCCGGGCTCTTGATCTTGTACTCGCCGCTGAGCTGCTTCACGAGCAACTCGGAATCGAGCGTACACCGGACGTCTTCGTCGGTGTGTTTGCGCGCGCGGTCGAGGCCCGCCAACAGCGCCTGATACTCGGCCTGGTTGTTGGTCGCCCGGCCGATGTACGCGGAGAACTCCTCGAGCGTCTCGCCGTCACGAGCGATCACCCCGCCGATCGCCGCCGGACCGGGGTTGCCGCGGGCACCGCCGTCGGTATGGATCGTGATCATAGTCGAGGCGAAGTCCAGATACAGCCGGCGATGCCCTCTTTCACCCACGGGGGACTCGCCGCCGCCGCGGAATTCCATTCGGCTTCGCTGGTCGTATAAAGGTGGTCATCACCACGATTACTGCGGAACAGCCGGGTCGTGCCGCCCGGGCAAGAGCCGTTATACGGCCACAAATATCCGGAAACATTCTGGTACACGTATCCATGGGCGGCTACCGCGTTATTGCGTTCCGCTGCGCTCATCGTGTAGAAGTGATCCATCGCGCCGGGACTCCACAATCGGTAGAACGGGCCGGTCCCCGGCTTCTGGGTCTGATAGACGTAGCCGGTGATTCCTTCCGGAGAGTTGTACGGAGCCGCTCCCGAGATAAAATCCCGCCGCTGGTTGTATTCATTGACGTTGATCGTATAAAAGTGGTCGGCGAAGTGCGAAAGACTCCACAGTCGATACAGCGGTATCCGTGTCCGCGGGACCACCCGAAGCGTTGGCGCGGTCACCTGCTGGTTAGCCTCGGTAACCACCGATTGAGGACCGCAGCTCGCGTACCAGTTCCCCTCGGAAAAAGCATTGACCTGGTATTCAAGTCCAGCCTCCAGGTTGGTAAAGATCACCCGGCTTCCGGACCCTACGGGGGCGCTTTGGCCACCGGTAATCCTCACGGTCAGAATCGACGAGTTGTGATCGGTGGCGGGAATCGGTCGTTCGTCGCTGGAGCTGCAGTTATCCACCATCCGCACCGGCACCACGATCGACTGGCTGGTGGCCTCTTCCGGTACCTTGGCATCGAGTTTGGACAAGTCGAGGTCGGAGAACAGGACATGATCGAAGACATTCACGATTTCCTCGGATGCCGGCGTCAGCACCTGGATGCCGCGCTGCGCGGAGGCATCCTTGGCCACCGCCCGGACCGTGAAGTCGGGGCTGCGGAGCGCCAGCAGGTCCCCGCTGCCACAGCCGCCCGTGCTGACCCGCGGTTCGATGCTTGCGTCGGCGCCAAGCGCCTTGAGCCGCAGGCGGAACGTGGAATCCTTGAGCGGCGGCGACTGCTCGCCGAGCGCGTTCGTGGTTCCCGCCCCAAGCAGGATGTCCGGGCTGTCGCCCGCCGGGATCACCTTCTTCTCGACGAACACCGGGGTCGAGGGGTTGTCGGTCGGGAACCGGTCGGTGGCATCACTGTCTGGGAACGCGATGATCGAGAGCTCCACGCCGTTGAAGCCGCTCTCGCCGGAGACGGTTCCGAGGTCCAGGCAGCCGCTATCGGGGGTGGTCGCGGTGGTGGCGATGTCCAATTGCTGAGGCACGTCCTGCTTGAGCGGCACCTCTTCCTCGACCGGAGAAGTAGTGGCCACGAATTCGGTCAGCAGGCCGGCCTGATCGCCGGGATCGCTCTCGAAGCAATCGCCCCCGGAACACAGGAAGTCGGTCGGCAGCGCGGCGTCCGGATCATCCGCAGGGGGATGCTGGAAGTTCGGATCCTGCTTCTTCTCCCAAAGTCCTTGCTCGATATAGCTCTCCGCCTTGTAGTATGCCCGTTCCGACGGCGGAATCAGTGCCACGTTCCGGATCTCGCTCGCGACCAAGGCGGTCATGCCGAGACTGGCCGTCAACGCCGAACCCATGATCACCAGGGAGAACAGGACGGCGTTGCCCCGGTTGCCGACACGGTCTCGCAGGAAGCGCTTCATCATTGCTCCAGGGAAACGTTAACGATGCCGAAGTTCGCGTCGTACACGTTGGCCTGGTACGAGTCGTTCGCCCAGTCGATCACGACGACGGCGTCATCCGCGGGAAGGCTCAGGCCGGGGATCAGGGTTCCGCCACGCGGGTTGGAGCTGGTAGGCGCGGCCTCGATCGGCAGGTTGACGACCTCCTGTCTCCAGCCGCTCGGCAGGAGCACCCATGCCGTGATCTCGTAACTGTACCCGGAGGGAGGATTCAATCCCCCGAGCGGGAAGTTGTAATAGGAAAGCTTCAGGTCGTACGTGCCGGCGGATGGCACCGAAAAGATGTACGCCGTGCGGAACACCGGATTCCCTCCCGTACCGCCGCTGAGCGAGTAGACCGCGGTCGGTTTGGCAGGATCGCTCCGGCAGTAATCGGAACGGCTGGAATCCTCGCAAAGGGCGTAATCGTTCCCGTCCTTGATCAGGATCACCGGGGCGGGTCCGGGAGCGGATCCTTCCGATTGCCCCGACAGGTTTTCGATCGGGTACGACCGGCTGCCGACGGTAGTCTGGAGGACCGTCTCGCTGGTCTCCGCCTGTTCGTTCGGAGTCAGGGCCACCGCCTGCTTCGTGCGCACGGTCGCGCTGACGGTCACCCGGGGATGGGTGTTCTTCGGGAGCTGGCATGAGGCGTTCGGGACGGCCCCGGGACAGTCCGCTCCGTCGGGATCGGTCAGCGGACTGACGAAGAAGCGGGTCGCCGTGACCGCGACGTTGTCCGCGGTCAACCGGACCTTGTCCGCGGACGCGAACAGTTCGTTACAGGTCGGTGCCGTGGCATCCGCACTGTTTTCATAGCGATACAGGGCCCCTTCACTGCCGTTCGCAGCCGTTCCCGGGTCGTAGAAGAAGACCACGCGCGTGCTGTCGTCCGGCGTATTGGCCGGCCCAGCCACGGTCTGCAGCAACGGCAAGGCTCGGCTGCCGGTCGCGTCGCCAGGCAACCGGCAACGGGCGTCGCCGGCATTCTCACGATAGAACGAGTAGTCGATTCTCGACGTCCGGACCGCACGGGCGACCTCCTCGATGTTCACCCGGGCATCCTGTTGGACCTTGCGCTGGGCGGCGGTCTTGCTGGAAGTCTGGGTAACGCTGACCAACACGCCGACCACCACGACCGCCAGCAGGATGAAGATGGTCGAGGAGACGACCAGCTCGACCAGGGTGTATCCCCGCTGGTCGCGGAGCACGCCACGGATCCCCCGCCCGATCACGGCTTCCTCCAGTCGGTGATGTATTCCTCGACCACCACCTCGGGACGGTCATTGTCGGGCCAGGTCACGTATGACCGGATCCGATAGCTGAATTTGCGCCGACCGTCATCCGCGTCGGTTCCCAGGTCCTTGCCGACACTGATCGAGACCCGCCGGAAGAACGTCTGCCCCGAGGGACAGGCGCTTGCATAGGGACGGTACAGTTCGGGCGTACCCACCCGACACAGGCGATACGCAGGATCCATGGTATTCGCGGATGGTACCCGTTGCATGTACGGCATGCCGTTGCCGGTGTTGGGATACACCACGAAGTGAGCCGTCGCGGTAGGTGTCCCGATCGGGTCGCTACAGCTGTTGGTGTACGGTACGGCCCGGGCCTGCTCCGGGGACCGGGCATAGTGGTTCCAACAGGAGGCGCCGGATCCTTCCGACGCGGCGGCCCAGTTCGAGTCCCGGATCGCCCGTACCAGCTCCACGCCCTCCCGGGACAGGTTCACGGCGGCCACCCGCTGCTCGTTGGCATCGCTGGCCCGCACCGCGAGGTTGGCTACCGAGAGCGTCGCCAGGACGCCGATCACGACGATGGACATCATCACGATGACCTCGACCAGGGTGAATCCCTGCTGGTTGCCGCGCTTATTCAACATAGACTACCCCCGCCCGCGGCCGGAATCTGATCGTCACGCAGTCCGGACTGCCGGCGCAGTTAGTGATGTCCTCGTATTGCAGCGTTGTAGACCGGTCTGCGTCGGAACCGACGACCAACATCCTCGGCTGGGGCGGGAAAAAGTCCAGGTAACCGCCGCCTGCCCAGCTGAATACCACGTCGTCCGGGAGCTCCACCGTCTGGAGGATGTCCGGATCGGTCGGAGGCTGGGTATAGTCCGTGTCATCAAGCCGTCTGGCGTACAGCTGGTATTCGTCTGCCGGCTGGCCCGGCCCCGGCGCTGCACAAGGGACGTCGCTGGCAGTCGTGGTGGCGCAAGCCCCGTATGCCTTACGGGAAACGGGATTGCCTTCGTCATCCGGTATCGCTTCCGAAGCCGCGGCGCGCGCCTCGACGTTCCGAATCAGGGAAACCAGTCCGGCGGCTTCGTCCCGCAGCACCTGCCGTCGGTCACCGACCACGGTGTTCGCGATGACCAGCGCCGACAGCACGCCGACGATCGCCAGCACGGTCACCATCTCGAGCATGGTAAACCCGCGCTGGTCGCGGAGCAGGAAGGCAAGCTTGACGCCGAGCCGCTTCATTGCAGCAGCACCAGCCCCTCGTACCAATTCAGGAAGTAGTCGGCATAGAACGCCGCGATGAAGTACCCGGCGACCAGCATCGGCCCGAACGGAACGTAACTCTTGAGCGTGGCATGGCGGGTCGCGAGCAGGATCAGGGCGTAGAGCAGGCCGATCAGATAGGCGATGAAGATCGCGACCACGACCGCCGGCCAGCCGAGTACCAGTCCGATCAGCGCCGCGAGCTTCACGTCGCCGCCGCCGATCCAGCGGCCCCCCGATGCCGCGGAGAGTCCGAGGAAGAACAGGCCGGCCACGCCGCCGCCAAGCAGGTACGTGTCGGGATCGGCCGACCAGAGCCCGAGCGGGATCGGAACGCCCTGCTGGAACAACACGTACTGGAAGAGGATCACGACCAGGGCCACGGCGATCGCCGGAATCACGACGACGTTCGGGATGATCTGGTGCCGGAGGTCGTAGGCGAAGAGGAAGACCATCACCAGCCCGAAGAAGCCGGCCACCAAGAACTGCCAGGAAAACCCGTACGCGAGGAACGCGGCGACCAGCGCCAGGCCGGACGTCAGCTCGAGCACCGGGTGGTACTCGCTGATCTGCTTGCCGCAGTGGCGGCATTTCCCACGCAGCAGCAGGAAGGAGACCAGCGGGATGTTGTCATACCAGGGAATCTGCCGCTTGCAATGGTCGCAGCGGGACCGGCCCGAGGCGAGCCCTTCCGCAGCTTTCTTTCGACGACGGGATTTTCCTTTCCGTGCGGAATCCGTCTCGGTTTCGATTTCGAGACGGTGGAACACCGTCGACAGGAAGCTGCCGAAAATCAGGCCCAGGATGAAGACGAGAATCGTGTACATGTCGTTCGTGGCGAAAAACCTCGTAGTGAAAGGCCCTTCGCCGGGTCGTCCCCCGGCCGTAACCGGAGGACGACCGGCTAGGAATCAGTTAAGCAGCGCACAGCTACTGGCTGCACCGGAAGTCTCCTGACTGATCGTCGGGCCGACTTCGAAGCGCGATCCGGACTTGCGCTCAAGGTTGGCGCAAACACCGAACTGCGTGGCCGAGCCTATGTAGTAATAGCTGGAACCACTCGTCGGATCGTCCAGGAACGCAGAAATGTAGTTCGGGTTCAGCGAACTGTACGGTGCGTTGGCGTTGGTCATTGCCGTCGCCGAAGCTTGCACCGGGTAGGTCGCCTCGTCCGCCTTGTACTGCGCGAGCGCCGTCTTGTACTGGTTGAGGTCGCTCTTCCGCTCGGAGTCGCGGGCGCCCTTCTGGGCGCTGTTGAGCGCCGCCAGGATCAGCGCCGCCAGGATACCGATGATGGCGATGACCACGAGCAGCTCGATCAGGGTGAAGCCCCGCTGGCCGCGCGTCGTCATGGATTTGATGGCGTGTGTCATTCGTATATCACCCCCTTTCGATGGTGTGTTTTTCTGTCAACGAAAGCAGTATCAAAGAACCCTCCGCGATGGCGGCAGGTATGGTGACTCATACGTCTGGTATGTTCCGATAACGACATGCTGTTTTTCCGTTTTGTTTCGCCTAAGCGGAGGACCGCCTAAACTGGCCTCAGCGTAGCGGACCCCCCGATACGCGTCAATATGCTTAGTTCCCCGGCGCACAAGCCCCTTCGGCCACCGTATGCAGGCCGCTTTCCGTGTGCTTGAGCATCATCGAGGGGTCCTTCTCCAATCGCACGCAGGCGCCGTAAGCGTTGCCGGCGGCATCCGAGACGTACGTGTACGCATCGGATGAACCTTTGGGAGGGGCCGGGAAGGTACTGATGAAGCCCTCGGACGTCAGCTCGGTGAGGTCGCTCACGTCGACTTCCCCGGTACGGACCGGGTACCGGTCGGCATGGTGCGCTGCGTAGTTGGCCAGCGCGATGCCAACCTGGTGCAGGTCGCTCTTCCGCTTGGTGTCCCGGCTACCTTTCTGGACGCTGCCGAACGCCGCAAGCGTCAGTGCCGCCAGGATGCCGATGATGGAGATCACCACGATCAGTTCGATGATGGTGAAACCGGCCTGGCTGCTGCGCCGCTTGGCCATCGACCTACTGGATCACGTTGCCGAGGTTGTAGATCGGGAGTAGGATCGCGATTAGCAGTCCGCCGACGGCGATACCCATGATCACCATCAGGATCGGTTCCATCAGGGTGGAAAGGTTCTTGACCAGGTTGTCGACCTCTTCTTCGTAGAAGTCGGACAGCTTGTTCAGGACCTCGTCCATCTTTCCGGTCTGCTCACCGACGGAGATCATCTGCGGCACGAGCGGCGGGAAGTTCGGGTTCGCGCGGATCGGCTGCGAGAGCTGGGCACCGCCTTCGATCTGCTTGGCGGCCTTGAGCAGCCCCTTCTGGTAGACGCCGTTGCCGATGGAATCGGCCGTAATCTCAAGCGCCTGGATGATCGGCACGCCGCCGCCGATCAGCGAGGCCAGCGTGCGGGTGAACCGCGCGACGTAGATCTTCTGGAAGAGACCGCCGAAGATCGGGAGCTTCAGCTTGAGCCGGTCGAAGGCGCTCTTGCCGCCCTCGCTCTTCAGCAGCTGCCGTCCTCCCACTACCAGCGCGACCGCGCCGAGCAGGAAGAGATACCAGAATCCGCGCAAAGCGTCGGACATCGTGATCAGCATCTGGGTGATGAACGGCAGTTCCGCCCCCGCGCCTTCGAAGATGTTCTTCAGCGGCGGGATCACCACGATCAGCATGAGGATCGTCGCGGCGATCAGGGCCAGCACCACGAACGCCGGGTAGAGCATGGCACCCCGGACCTTCTTGACGATGCCGTACGCCTTTTCCTGCTGCGTGGCCAGGCGGTTCAGGGTCTCGTCGAGCTGGCCGGAGGCCTCGCCGGCCTTGACCATGTTGACGTAGACCCGGTCGAAGACCTTCGGGTACTTGGCAAGCATCGAGGAGAAACTGCCGCCGCCCTCGATACCCGAGGCGATTTCCTCGATGACGCCCTTGAACTTCTGGTTCTGCGTCTGCTCGGCCAGGATGCTGAGCGCCTGCACGATCGGAAGCCCGGACTTGATCATCGTCCCGAGCTGGCGGGTGAAGATGACCTTGTCCTTCATGCCGATGCGGTTCAGGGCGCTCACGAGCTTCGAGACGTCGAAGCTCCGCTCCTTCTTCTCCTGCAGCTTGGTCAGGATCAGCTGGTGCTCGGACAGCAGCTCGGCCGCGGCCTGCTCCGTGGCGGCCGAGATCTCGCCGGTCTTGATCTGTCCGGCGGCGTTGCGTGCCTTGTATACGTAATCAGCCATGGTGTGTGTCTTAGTATCCCTTTACCAGTTTGCCGAGTGTCCGCTTGTCGTTAGCATACAGAATCGCGTCGTCGTACTTAACCAGGCCGCGTTGGACCCGTTCCGCCAACGCCTTCTCCATCGAGACCATGCCCTGCTCCGAGCTGGTCTGGATCGCGCTCGGGATCTGGTGCGACTTCTCCTCGCGGATCAGGTTGCGGATCGCCGGCGTGGCGATCATGATCTCGACCGCCGGCACCCGGCCGCCCCCGATCGCCGGAAGCAGCCGTTGGCTGACCACGCCCGAGAGCACCTGTGCCAGCTGCGAACGGATCTGCCCCTGCTGGTAGCTCGGGAAACTGTCGACGATCCGGTCGATGGTCTGCGGCGCGTCGTTGGTGTGCACCGTCGCGAACACCAGGTGTCCGGTCTCCGCGATCGTCATGGCGGCCGCCATCGTCTCGGGGTCGCGCATCTCACCGATCAGCACGACGTCCGGGTCCTCGCGGAGCGCGGAACGCAGCGCCTTGGCGAAGCTCTTGGTGTCCTGCCCGACCTCGCGCTGGTCTACGATCGACTTCTTGTGGACGTGCGTGTACTCCACGGGGTCCTCGATGGTCAGGATGTGTTCCGCCCGGTTCGAGTTGATGTCGTCGATGATCGCGGCCTGGGTCGTCGACTTACCGTGACCGGTCGGGCCGGCGAACAGTACCAGTCCCTGCTTCAGCTTGGCGAAACCGCCGATCTCGCCGGGCAGCTGCAGGTCCTTGTAGCTCTTGAGCGTCATCGGAATCAGCCGGAACGCTCCGGCCAGATAGCCCCGCTGGGTGAAGACGTTCACCCGGAACCGGGCCTTGTCCTCGTAGGGAAGCGAGTAATCGAGTTCCTTGTCCTCCTTGAGGCGTTTCTTCTGTTCGGTATTCATGACCGTGCTGAGCAATCCCTCGATACGCTCCGGCGTCAGGACGTCATGGTCACCGACCTGGTGCAGCTGGCCGTCGATCCGAAGGACCGGGCGTATGCCGACGGTGAGATGGAGGTCGGAAGCGTCATGCGACACTACCAGCTCCAACAGTTGGCCCATCTGCTGTTCGGGATCCGGCGGAACCGCCGCCCCGACGCTCACAGTAGGGGCTTTTTCCGACGCGGACTGGTTGGGATTGGCTGGCATGGTTACTCCTTTGTCCTCAGCATTACTTCTTCAAGCGTGGTGATACCGGCAAGCACTTTCAGGACGCCGTCCATCTGCATGGTGACCATGCCTTCCGCGATCGCTTCCTTGGCGATCGCGCTGCCGGAGGCGTTCTTGAGGAGCAGGTCCTTGATACCGTCCGACATCGGCAGCACTTCGAAGATGCCGATCCGGCCGCGATACCCGCTCTTGCCGCATTTGTCGCAGCCGGCGCCCCTTCGGACCCGGTGCTCCTTGAGCGGCTTCAGCTTCTCGCGGACCTGTTTCGGCATCGTGGCGACGGTCTCTTCGATCGTCTTCCGTTCGACCTCCGAGAGCGTGACTTCCTGGGTGCAGGCATCGCAGATCTTCCGGACCAGCCGCTGGGCGACCAGCGTGTTGACGGACGAGGCGATCAGGAACGGTTCCACGCCCATGTCCACGAGGCGCGGCAGGGCGCCGGCGGCGTCGTTGGTGTGGAGCGTGGAGAGCACGATGTGGCCGGTCAGCGCGGCGTTCACCGCCATGTCGGCGGTCTCCTGGTCGCGGATCTCACCGACCATCACGATGTCCGGGTCCTGACGGAGGATGCTCCGGAGGCCGGAGGCGAAGCTGTATCCGATCTGCGGGTTGATCTGCGACTGGTTGATGCCCTCCATGGAGTATTCCACCGGATCTTCCAGCGTGACGATGTTCACGCCGACGTCGTTGAGCCGACCCAGCGAGGCATACAGCGTGGTGGACTTACCGGAACCGGTCGGGCCGGTCACCAGGGTCATGCCGTACGGCTTCTCGAGCCCTTCGACCATCTTGTCGAAGCCGCGTCCGGAGACGCCGATTTCCTCGAGCGTCTTCAGGCCCTGGCTCTTGT
>CAYZCS010000027.1:0-12658 GCA_964476895.1 uncultured Candidatus Saccharibacteria bacterium
CATCCAGCTTCACGCGCACGAGCTTGCCGTCCACCAGGATCTTCGTCTTCTGAAGGTTCGGACGGAACAGCCGCTTGGTCTTGTTCTGGGCGTGCGAGACGTTATGGCCGGATTGCGGTCGTTTCTCGACGACACCGAGCTTGGCCAACGCCCGCCGCTTGGCGGCACGCCGGTTGTTCTTCGGATGTGTTGAAGCTCGCATACCGGAACAGTATACCGCGTTAGGATTTTTTAATCATGGCTGGTCGGAATTTTCCGCACTTTCCCGCGCGGCCGGGTGAGTACGCCCTCCTCCCGCATTCGCTCGACTTCCCGGTCCGCGGCCATGGCGACGGCCCGGCGACGGTCGAGACCGGCGAGGCTTTCCCCGATACGGTACGTTTCAGCGGCTATCGCCTTGAGCCGCTCCAGGGCGGCCAGGAGTTCGTCGACATCCTTATGGTATGGATACGCTATCCGCACCAGCATGGGGCGTAGTTCCTCCAGGAACTCCGTTTCTTCTGCCAGCGCTACCAGCTCTCCGACCTTTTCCGTCAGTGCTTCCGACGGTTCGCCGGATGCCTTCTTTCCGGCGAGGCGCGGATAGCTTTCGAACTGCCACTGCAGTGCCGCCAAGTCGGACGTGGGAACTTGGTAGGCTTCCATCGCGCGCTGGATGGATGAATGGCTTCGGTCGAATATGGTCCCAAGCTCCACGGTGCTGACCCCGAGGTTTTCCCGCATCAGGTACGCTGCCCTGGCCCGTGCCCGCGTGGCGTCCATGGTCTGGGCCCAGCCCAACACCTCCTCGAGGCTGACGTTCGCCTGTGTATCCGTGGCGATCAACACGGCCAGCGCGGCCTCTTCCCGCTGCGAGGGCCGCAGGACATCCAGTCGTTCCCAAAGCAGCTCGTAATCCTCGCGCGGGAATGCCTCCCACACGTCGGAGACGGTCCGTTCCGCCTCACCGAAGTCTGCTTGTTCGATTCCTTCCGTGCTCATGCTCTCGCGGTTAACGGATAAGTCTAGATGAGGGGAACCGCGGATGCAACGAGCGCGGTGGTTTGCCGGGGCGTCTGCCACCCTGCGTATACTGGTGGAAGATGACCGGCATCTTCATCCTCGATTACTTTCTGCAGTCGCCGCTCGACGCGGTGTTCGTGCTGATCGCGATCCTGATCGCGCTGACCGTGCACGAGTCCGCGCACGCCTGGGTGGCGTCGCGACAGGGCGACCAGACCGCCCGGATGCTTGGCCGCGTCTCGCTGAACCCGCGGGCGCACCTCGACCCGGCCGGCTCGTTCCTGTTCATGGTGGCCGGCATCGGCTGGGGTAAGCCCGTGCCGGTGGATACGCGCTTCCTCAAGGACGGACGCCTCGGCGACTTCTACGTGTCGATCGCGGGCATCGTCACGAACCTGCTGATCGCGTTCATCTTCGCGGTGCCGCTGCGGCTGATCGACCTGACCGGCGGCGACATCACCGTAATGAACGAGACCTGGCTGCGGTTCACGACGATCGTCGCGGACATCAACATCCTGTTGGCGGCGTTCAACCTGCTGCCGATCCCGCCGCTCGACGGCTCGAAGGCGATCGGCATCTTCGTGCCGCGGCGTTTCCAGCCGATGTATCAGGAATACCTCCGGGTCGGGCCGGTGCTCCTGATCGGCATCTTCCTGTTCGCGATCGCGTTCAACTCGCGGATCCTCGGTGTGATCCTGGATCCGATCCTCGCCGTCTTCAGCTACTTCGTGAAGGCGTTCCCGGCGGGGTTGGTGTAGGACTCCCGAAATTTTGTAAGGAAATCCAAAGGACACCGGCGGTTTCTGCCGCTAGAATGACCTTGCCCGACCGGCTGTATTGAACCTTCGTCAATACAACGGGAATCCTAGATTGTCGGTCGCCGTGGCGGCTACGACTGCGGACACCCACCTGGTCGCACCAGGTCATCAATACCCGGTCCAGGGCGTAAGGAAACCCCGGCGCTTCGCGAGAGGCGCCGGGGTCGTTTGTCATAAGGAAAACGGCGAGCACACGTCAGGAAGAATCTGTGTGCTCGCCGCAAGGGGTCGCGGCCGTTCGGGCAAGGTTTAAGTGGGCTCGGGAGTTCCGACGATTACCGCGATAGCTCCGCCGAAAATCAGCAGGATGGAAGCCGTTAAGCCGAGAGCTCCCATCACGGTGGTACTATTGGCCGGACTTTTGGAGGGGTCTGTACCGACGTTCGTCATTGTCAGTACCCCGACCAACATGGATCCCAGTGCGAACGCGATTATACCTACGATTTGAACTGCATTCATCATGCCTCGTTCCTATCGGGACACCTGCTAAAACCTCTTGCCTAACTGTTAACGCACGACGGTCATTTATACCACATTCCCTGTCGGGGCGGCCGGATTCGAACCGGCGACCTCACGGCCCCCAGCCGTACGCGCTGCCAGGCTGCGCCACGCCCCGTAGCCTTATTATTGCACGGCCGGGGGTTGGCTTGTCATAGCGACCGACCGGTCACCGGTAGTATGCTGGGACCGATGCCAGGCCAATCGAACCTCACCGCTATCCTCCTCAACTGCACGCTCAAGCAGTCGCCGGCGGAGTCGAACACCGGCGCGCTGATGGACGTCGTCACCGGCCACTTTGATACGCTCGGCGTGGCGCATGAGACCGTCCGGGTTGCGGACTACCACGTCCCGTTCGGCGTGACCTCGGACGAAGGCACCGTCGACGGCAAGCCCGACCAGTGGCCGGAGCTGCTCGCGAAGATCAAGGCGGCGGACATCTTCGTGCTCGGCACGCCGATCTGGTTCGGCGTGCGCGGCAGCGTGGCGCAGCTCGTGATCGAACGGCTCGACGGGACGTATAATGAGACCAACGACGCCGGCCAGTACCCGATGTACAACAAGGTCGCCGGCGTGGTGGTGACCGGCAATGAGGACGGCGCGCATGACGCGGCCGGGACCACGCTCTACAACCTCTCGCACCTGGGCTTCACGATTCCGCCGAATGCAGATACGTACTGGGTCGGCGAGGCGGGGCCGGGCCCCAGCTTCATCGAGGCCGGCGGCGCGGACCACGATTACACCAAGAAGACCGCCGGTTGGATGGCGCACAACCTCGTGCATCTGGCGCACAAGCTCAAGGATTCGCCGATCCCGCCGGAAGGCAATACCGTACCGTGCAAGCACGGCGGATAGTGCCCGCGTGCCACTTCCCACTCGCCCGATTGACCTCTTGGCTCCGCCGGCGCTATGCTGAGGTGCTCTTTTCGCACTTGTGAAGGGAATGCAGCTTCGACAACCGACGATACGGAGGTACCGAATGTCCACATGGTCCGACAAGTGGACGAAGATGTGGGATGGCTTGTCCCCGCGGACCAAGGAGCGGATCACCACGATCGTACTGCTCCTCATGACCTTCGCCATCTTGGCGAGCATCGTGGCGGGGATGCTGACCGGTGACATCGAGATGTGGTAACCGCCAGCACCCTACCAGAGCCGCGTCGCATCTGATTTGAGTCCGGAAAAGGAAACACCTTCTTCCCCCTCATATCTGCGACGCGGCTCTTTACGTTGGGCGAAATCACAAGATAATAATGCGAAAAACCATCTTGGTTATGCCATTTCATCTTGACAACTCCAAGCCCCTCCGTATAGTGGACAAGCAATCCGGCTGCGGCCGTCGAAACGACTTCCGCCGGCCGGTGCGCGTACCTTAGCAACCAGGGACTACAATCGAAACCAAGGCTCTTTGGTCTCCTCGTGCGCGGCGACTGTGCGGCGTATTTTGGCATACGCGTGTGTCGCCGGCAGGAGGAGGCCAAGGACGTTCCTCGGTTTCATGCAAGTGCACACGACGGCTGCCCTCGGGCGGTCCATGAAAGGAAAGGTGATCCTCCATGATCACGAAGCTCGGAATGAGGAAGCTCATCCTGAGCCCGGTGCTGGGGGTGATCCTCCTCGGCGCCGCAGGTTCGGGGTTGGCGTGGGCCGCTCCCTTCAGCGTTACCCCCTACTGCGATGGGGCACGTATGGAGTTCGACAGTGTTGGTAGCGGTGTGCCTGAGTGCCGAACCGGCCAACTCGTGACCGTTACGGCGCAGAATGGCCAGGGACCGGTTATGGCGGATTGGGATCCGGATTACAACGATCCGTTTGAGCCGTTCCAACCGGAGCAGTTCAATACGGACACGTTCCAGTACCGGTATCAGACACCGGATGAGAAAACGATCATGGCTCGCGCGACGGATGGTAGCGGTGATGAGGGGGGCACCCGAGTCGACATCGTCGACGCCGCCATCCTCACCGAGGAGCCGGCGTTCCGGTTCACGCCCGTTCACCCGCGGCGCCCGAACGGTGGCGACCAGTACGAGGCAAAGCTGTTCCGGGGCGGCACCAACCGCGGTGACTGTGTGGTGCATCGTTCGGTCGGCTACTACGCCTACCGGGACCACACCTACCGTGCGGGTATCGTGGCCCGGTACCGCTTCGTGAAGAAGAAGCGGGTACGCGGGCCGCGGCGGTTCCGGCAGGTCGTCCGCAAGGGACGGCTTGCCATGGACCGGGAGCCCGGCGTGTCCTACGTGGCCTCGTACGATCACCGGTTTGCGGGGGTGGCCATCAGCCTCCAGGTATGGGGCAAGGAGGCCCGCCGCCGCTGGCGTCGTTTCGAGCGGCTCGGTGCCCGCTTCGTGGTGATCCTCCGCGAGCGGATCGTCGCAGCCGATGGCTCGACGCTCTACTACACCAAGCGCCGCAACTGGTTCGACCCCGTCTCCTGCGAGTTCATCGAGAAGCCGCAGAAGCGGAAGCGGGCCCGGAACCGGCGTATGCGCTGAAGCAGTCCATGGCAACCGCGACCCGGTCACCCAATCACTGATTGCTGACCGGCTGAACGCCGCCCAACTATCTGTGCCCTTCGGGGAATCACACAGGTACGGGCGGCGTTTTCAGTGGTTGACAAAACCGCTCAACGGTGGTACCATCACGTAATTTACAAAATCAACAGCCAACCCACGTGCGCCTAACCAAACTCCCGCGATTCCTGAAGCTATTCCACCTTGCCGTCATCATCAGCGGCGGGTTGCTCGGTGGCGCGGCCCTGGGAGCCGGTACTGCGGAAGCGTACCGCTACATCGCGCCGCCCACGAACTTCGGCGGCGAAGTGCATATCCGGACGACGATCAACCAATCATATGTGTCCAACGACCCTGCCGAGGACGGGCCACCGAGGGACAGTCAGTCTGACACCATCGCGTACATGCCGACCCAGTACCTGGTCTTTTCTAAAAGCCGGAGTATCGCCATAGACATCAAGGGGGGGCGGTTCGACTTCGACGATTGGGGAGACACCATCAGGACCTGCTCCGGCGCCGGGTGTCCCGGGGGCGGCCCGCTCGCGAATGGTCGGAGCTTCATCTATGAGCTGTATCAGCTGCAGAACTTGAATAGACAGAGTGGAAATAATCAGCGCCGGGCGGCAGTCGGTGCACGCAGCGGGCATGGGGCCACCAACACGTCGAACCCTAACGCCACCGATGTGAATTGGAAACGGCTCTTCAACACGGGCGCGGTGAGCATTCCGAACTTTACGTTCGAAGATAGTCGGTATCCGCAATGGAATGGTTATTACGTATTCCTTATCAAGGTCGTGCACGATCGTGACCAGAACAACGGGTATATCGACCGACCGGACCGCTTCATCAGGAGTTTCCAAAATGATCCGTTCTTCAACGGCGAAATAGAGAGTCGCAGTTTCGATGAATATGTCGAAGAACGTGGGTGTGCTGTTATAAATGGACAATATCGAGAAGATCACCCTAATGCTCCAGTAGTCTGCCCTGATAGGTGGCGCGAGGACGTGGCGGTCACCTTTAACGAGGGCTTCGAAATCGCCGGCAACACCCACTGGATCCGTACGCCGAACAACTCGGAGGACGGTCGCTCCGTCTACCTGGCCAGTGCTCCCTCTGAACTTGCGTTCAACGTCCGCCAGAACTTCTACGATAGCTCCCTGCCCAGCACGCACGCCCAGACCTCGACCGGGCTTCGCATCAACACGGCTGGTGAGGAAGCAGGCTGCCGTAACGACGGCACCCCACGGCCGCGACTGACGAATACCGACTGGGACCGTGCCGCGGAGGTGCAAGACGGTCCGCCCCCGACTGGTTCCAGCGATAACAGGCCAATGGCCGAAATTCGATTCCCCGGACACGGCTCGGCGCGGATTGACGCCGGTGTGACCGGTGGTCCGCCGCCCGATGGTCACTTCCCCAGTGGTCTGGGACGGGTCGGCACGTTCCCGCTGACGGAAGCGAACGTCGATCCCAACGAGCAGACGAACATGAACCTCTACAGTTTCGGATTAAACAACCAGCTCTACATGGGCGGCGCGTTCTTCACTGCGACGGGGCCGTTCGTAGGCCCCCTCGTCGGGTGCGTCCAGGACATCCAGGTATCGCCGCTCTCGCCGAGGAGCGTATTCGCCGGCTACCGCTACAACGGCCGGGATTCGTTCTCCGTGACCTCCGGACACACGCAGGGACTGCTGAACTTCCGGTTCCAGTACCGCACCGTGGGTAGTTATGCTCCGCAGGTCGCCCGGGCGGACTGGCGGGTCGAGGTGGCCGGAGTCGGCCAGGTCGGCAGCGGCCGGGACATCTTCACGAACGACTCCGCACCGACCCAGTGGAACGCTCGTGCCGTGAACAACGTCGACATGGGCGGACACGCCGGCTTCCGCCTGTGGCGCGCCTGCGTGAATGCGGCCGGCAAGGACCGCTGCTCCGGCTGGGTCACGTTCCAGGTCAACGACGGTCCGACCGCCCAGATCCTTTCGCCTGCCAACAACGCGAACGTGAACCACAACCAGTGCACGCCGCTGACGTCCCGGATGACGGATCCGGACACGGGCGAGCGGGTCGGTGCGCGGTTCAACGTCACCTGGAACGACAGCCGCGGCTCGAACGTGGTCTACACCCGCCTGTACGACTACCCGGCTACGCTCAAGGTGAACGGGTCCACATTCTCCTCCAACGAGCTCCGTGTCGAGAGCTGGCAGACCAATGGCAGCAACCAGTCGTTCATTCCGAACATCACCCTGACCGACTTTATCCGGCGGTACGTGCCCGACGGCGTGGACGTCAACTGGAACTCCCGCGGCTATGACTTCACCGGAGCCTCGGACTTGAACGGCACCCGCCGGTTCCACGCGAACCTCTACAGTCCGCCGATCAGCCTGCTGGACTCGCTCCAGACCTCCACGCCTCACTTCCGCTGGGGACTCGCGGCCGGAGCGGCGTACCATCGCAACACGCGCCCGATCCTCGACGCCAGTCCGCAGACCGCCAAGAACCTCTACGACCTGAGCGACAGCGGGTTCGCGACGCCGCTGACCAACGTCACCGACGGCCAGACCGTCCGGGTCCGGACCGTCGTGACCAACTCCGGCGAGACGCCGACGCCCTTCTATCAGATCTATGACTACCTTGGCAGCACCCGTGACTTCGAGAAGCCGAAGAGCGTGAGCGTCCGCAAGGGCGACGGCGGCACCAGGACGTTCATACGTGCCAATGAGGTCGATGACCTGATCAAGCAGGTCGTGGTCCGTAACGAGGACAATCCGAACCTGGACCAGGAAGGGCCGTTCCCCACGGACAGCGCGGACTACCGGAACTCCGCCTGGCGGATCGACTTCGGCGCGAACACCGCCTCCGGTTCGCTCCTGAACCGGGCCGCCGGTTCCAGCCAGCTGAACCCGGGTGAGAAGATCATCATCGAATACACCGTCCGTGCCAACCGGAACCAGGCGATCACCCCGCCGCAGATCGACCCCGACGCCGCCGACGAGGAAGGGAACTTCCAGCGCCGGCAGCCGGTAGGCGATTCCCGCGGCGGCGTGGCTCCGTCCGACACCCACACCCACCTGCACTACCAGGAGGACTACTGCGACCCCTCCGTGCGGGTCCGCAAGAATCCCGAGTCGCGCCAGGGTGACGTGCTCGCCCCGTGGCTGCGGGCCGGACGCGGTTCCGTGCACTCGAACGAGGGCGTCTTCGGCTACGACAACCTCGGCCAGAACAACGCCACCTTCACGGTGACGGCCAACGGCAGCATCTTCCACTTCACCGGTCAGAACTCATATCCGGGCTACCGGGCCGCCAACCAGAAGTGCCGGGACGACGGGCGGGTAGACTGGCGGAAGGAGATGGCCGGTAATGCCCAGCGCATCATCGATAATCCCGACCACAACAACGGACAGACCACCTCGACGTTCGTCACCCGGAGCACCATCGACATGGACGCGGGCGGTGATACCTGGGTCCGGAACGGCAACCTCACGATCGGTGCCAAGCAGTTCACCGGCGTGGGGACGCTCGTGGTGAAGGGCGATCTGCGGATCAGGGGCAACCAGAGTTACGGCTCGGACAGTGCCGGCCGGCCCAACTCCCTCGGCGTGATCGTGCTCGGCAACCTGATCATCGACAAGGATGTGCAGAACCTGGTGGGCACATACTACGTGTCCGACGTCGAGCTCAGCGGCGGCGACATCCAGTTCGACGACGACGGCTGCCCGCTCTACAATCCCGCCGCGACCAACCGGGGCGTGGTCTCCACCGGCGCCTCCGCGCGGCAACTCAACGTCCAGGGCGTGATGGTGGCGCGGAAGTTCGAATTCCAGCGCTTCTACGTGAACCCGGGAGCGGATCCGGACGCGCCGAACGATGCCGCGGAGAACGTCTACTACGACGGCCGGGTGGTCGCCAGCACGCCGCCGGGATTCGGGACGTTCCGCGACACCGCCGCCTGGTATGAAATCGCACCGTAAGGTAGCATGAACGAAGAAAAGGGGATAATGAAACAGATACGGAAACGAAGGGGCTAGGAATGGGTCTGTTCAGCCAACAGAAACAGTTCTTCGGGCTCGACATCTCCGGCACGTCGGTAAAGGTGGTCGAACTCAAGCATGGTCCGTCCAAGCCCACGCTGGTCGCCTACGGCGGCATGGTCCTGCCGGTCGGCTCGATGCAGTCCGACTCGGAAGTGGACCTGCAGAACGTGTCCAACGCGATCCGCCAGGTCGTGAAGAAGGCGAAGATCCAGGCCAACCAATGCGTGGCGGCCCTGCCGGGTTCCGGCGTCTTCACCAGCATCATCCGGCTTCCCGAGATGCCGAAGAGCGAGTTGGCCGATTCCATCCGCTGGCAGGCCAAGCAGTACGTGCCATCACCGCTCGACGAAGTCATCCTCGACTGGCACGTGGTCGGCGAGACGTCCACGCCGGCCGCGCGACCCCGCGCCGGCGCCACGGAAGGCCAGGCGAAGAGCAACAAGGAAGTCGAAGTGATGCTGATCGCCGCGCCGATCGCGCTGGTCAAGAAGTACGTGAAGATCATCACCGGTGCCGGGCTGAAGCCACAGGCGCTGGAAATCGAACCGCTCTCGCTGGCCCGGTCGGTGGTCGGCGTACGGGAGGAGCCGGTGGTCGTGCTCGACATGGGCCAGGCCGGTTCCGAGATCTCGATCGTCCAGAACGGGATCATCCGCCTGAACCGCAACACCACGGCCGGCGGCGGGGCCCTCACCCGCGCGATCTCCCAGAGCCTCGGCGTGGACGCCAACCGTGCCGAGCAGTTCAAGCGCGACTTCGGCCTTCGTGCCGACAAGCTGGAGGGACAGATCCCGAAGGCGGTGAAGCCGGTCCTCGACACGCTGGTCGGCGAGATCCGGCGCTCCCTCGATTACTACCGCGAGCAACCCCACAGTCACCTCGATATCCGCGAGATGATCGTCGTCGGCGGTACGGCACGGATGCCGGAACTCCTGGCGCTGCTCTCGGGTACGTTCGGCCTGGAGACCAAGATCGGCGACCCGTGGGCCAACGTGAACTACGCGTCGGGACTTAAGCAGCAATTGTCCGAACTCGCACCGTCCTTCGCCGTGACGGTCGGGCTCGCGATGCGTGAAGGGTAAGATTCCGGAGAACCATCGTGCCGACACTCAACATCAACCTCCTCAGGAAAGAACAACGACAGGTGGACCGCCTGTCGCAAGCGACGGTGATCGTCGGTGCGGTATCCGGTTCGGTCGTCGTGCTCTCGCTGCTGGTCGTGGTCTTCCTCTACACCACGATCGCGATCAAGGACAGCCAGAAGCAGGGATTGATCGAGGATCGCGACCGGTTCGCCGGCGAGATCGACGAGCTTGCCGAGTTCGAACAGCCGTTCTATCCCGAGATGACGCTGTCGCAGCAGGCCGGGGCCTACCAGCAGCAGGTGGACGGACTCCGGGAGCTGATCGACAACCACAAGTACTTCACGCTCTATCTTTCGGAAATCGCGGTCAACACGCCGCTTTCCGTGATCTACCGGTCCTTCGCATCGGAAAGCAACGACCGCCTGACCGTGACCGGCCGTGCCAAGAGCTACGGGGACGTCTCGAAACTCGCGAAGAAGTTCGAGAACCTCTCGTTCGCCCGCTCCTCCAGCATCCAGGACGCGCAGCTGGAGCGGACGGAGAGGGAGTATCCGGTGCAGTTCACGCTGGTGATCGAGCTGAAGTCCGCGGCGGAGCTCAAGAAGCTGCCGGGGCCGAGCCAGCCGGACGAGTCGGGCGGTGCCTCGCCGCAGCCGACGCCGAATGCCTCGCCGCCGCAAGCGCCCGAAGGCGCGGATGACGTGCCGCTACCGCTGGGAGGCTCCTGATGGCTAAGCAGATCTTCAACGTGAGCAGCCGGTATAACGTGATCGCCGCGCTCGTCGCGGGAGGGTTGCTTGCGGTCATCCTGATCGTCTCGTTGCTGGTCGCACCGGCCTGGAACCGCCTGCAGGAGCTGGGCCGCGAAGTGCCGGTCGAGCAACAGAAGCGCGACCAGGCGGAGCAGGACCTGAGGAACCTCAAGGACGCCAAGCAGTTCTTCGAGGAACAGGCCACTGACGTGGAACGGGTGAACCTGTCGCTTCCGGTCCGTCCCGAGGTCCCGACGATCCTGGCCATCCTGGAAAGCCTGGCGGTTGATGCGGGCGTCTACCTCGACGGTTTCACGCCGCAGCAGCTGGGAACCGCGGAGGTGGCGGCGGCCGGAGTGCCGACCGATGTCGCGCCCGGTGGCGTGGATTCGTTGGAAGTCACGGCCAACTTCAGCGGCACGTACCCGGCGCTCCTGAACTTCCTCTACAGCCTGGAGCGAAGTCTCCGGATCGTGGACGTGAAGGTCATCAACGTCAGTGCGGTGGAGGATACCGGTGCGATCACCGGCAGCATCTCGTTCCGCACGTACTATAAGACGGTCGAGGGATCGGCACCGGCCGGTGGCGATCCGGCTGCGGACGCCTCCGGCGGCACGCCTGCTCCGGCCGAAGGAGGAACTCCATGAACCGCCTGCAGAATTTCGCGCCGTGGCAGATCATCCTGGTCGCCGTCGGTGTCCTGATCGTCGTCCTGGTAGGCGGATACTTCCTCGTGACCATGCTCACGACCACGCCGCCGGCCGAGGAGGCCACGGCTACCGTACCGGCCGATCTGGGCGGCGAACGGAACGCCGAAGTGCTCTCGCAGCTCGAGGTCTTCGAGGAGCCGCAGGACCTGCCGGGCGCGCCGGAACCGGTCCAGACCATCGATCCGAACGCGCCGAGCACGGTCAATCCGTTCGAGTAGGGACGTCCGCCTCCGCGCCGCCCGACCCTTGACGGCCGGGCGTTTTTATGCTACAGTGAGGTAATTTTCCTGGGATTAACCCCGGAAGGTTACACACACAAACATCCATGCTGAACGATGCCGCCAACCCGGTCCGCTCGACCGCCACGAACTTCCAGGAAGCCCTGGTCGAACTTGAGCTGCTGACGCCCGAGCAGGCGAAGAACCTGCGCTTGCAGAGCATCAATTCCGGCACGCCGCTGGAGCAGCTCGCCCGCGACATGGGCCTCGTCGACGACGAAGGCATCGCCCAGGCCCGCGGCAAGGTGCTCGGCCTGCCCTACGTGGACCTGCGCAACGAGAGCATCTCGCGGGAGTTACTCCAGACCGTTCCCCAGCAGGTCGCCAAGAACTACTCCCTGGTGGCGTTCGCCAAACGGGGAAGCCGGTATCAGATCGCGATGGCGGACCCCCGGAACGTCCAGGCGCTCGAGGCGCTGGAATTCGTCACCAAGCGCGAGAAACTGGCCGTCGACCTCCACATCGCCTCGCAGGCGAGCATCAAGCAGGCGGTCAGCCAGTACGGCTCGCTGTCCGGCGAAGTGAACGAGGTGCTCAAGGAAGCGCCGCCCGACGAGATGGTGATCGAGGACGTGGACGAGGATCTCGGCTCCGCCCAGATGCTCGAGAAGGTCGTCTCCGACGCGCCGATCGCCAAGGCGATCGCGGCGATCCTCAAGTATGCCGTGAAGAAAAGCGCCTCGGACATCCACATCGAACCGACCGAGAAGGTGATCCAGGTGCGGTACCGGCTGGACGGCGTGCTCGAGAACACGCTGACCCTGCCGCGGAAGACGCTGTCCGCGCTGGTATCCCGGATCAAGATTCTCTCCAACCTGAAGATCGACGAAAGCCGGATCCCGCAGGACGGCCGCTTCAACTCCAAGCTCGAGGGGCGGGAAATCGACTTCCGTGTCTCCACGTTCCCGACCGTCCACGGCGAGAAGGTCGTGATGCGGATCCTCGACAAGAGCCAGGTCCTGAAGACG
>CAYZCS010000028.1:0-12252 GCA_964476895.1 uncultured Candidatus Saccharibacteria bacterium
ACGCCGTGCTCGACGGCACCGACGCGGTGATGCTCTCCGAGGAGGCCGCCGTGGGTAAGCACCCGGTCGAAGCGGTCCGCACCATGGCGCACGTGATCGACGACACCGAGCGCCTCTTCCACCGCCATCGCGAACGGCTCCGGATCCAGTAGCTACCGCTGCCAGTCGTCCACATAAGAACCACAGCAGGGCCGGAATCCCCCTTTACTGTCAGGGATTCCTTTGGTAGGCTTTGTGACATCGTCGTACCTGAACATCCAGTAGCACGATAAATCCCACCGACTGTTCCCGAGGGAAGGAGAGCAGTGGATCTTGCTGTGACGCAGGACTTTTGGGCGCTTCCCGACCGAGCGCTATTCGCGATCGGCACGTTGGGTGCCGCGAACCTTCTGGGGTTCTACCTGATTCGTTTCGGGGCCCGTCCGCGCGAGTCGCGTGCGCGGTCATCACGCAGGTCGCCGTCGTCGGACCCGTCTTCGGGCCGGCCCGGTCGACCGCGCGGACCTCCGCGCATGGCTTGCCGAAGTGAAATCTCGTTCACCGCGGCAGCTCCGGCACACCGACAACCCCCATTGAAGTGAAGGAATCACGGCCGGGGCTGCCGCTCTCGGCGGCGTAGCTCAGACGGTAGAGCGCTTGCGAGGAGAAGCCAGGAGAAGGCGGAACGACATCCACCGGCATCGGGCCGGTAGCGAGGTGCGCGGGTTCGAGTCCCGTCGCCGTCATGCAACTGCGAACATAAGGAGGTACGCCTATAGGGCCATAACTGAATCGCGCACTGCATAAGGGTTAGCATCGCAGTACGGCACGCCTGTAATCCGAAGGGAGGAAGGATGTTGCCGGGGCGGCTGGTCTCCAGTCGCCCGCTCCGGGAGGTAGCTTAGGACGGGAGAGCACCGGTTAACAGACCGGAGGCGCTGGTTCGAATCCAGCCCTCCCGATGTCCGGTTCCGCAACGAAAGGGGGAAGTACCGCAGTACCCGTGCTTCGGCACGGCCTGGTCCAATGAAGGAAACTGAGGTGATGCGGTATGACGCAACGTATAGTGGTGATCGCCGGATGACCGGCATCGCCATCCGCCCAGTGCCCCCCTCACGGGAGGTGAGGGATCAGGGCGTCCGCGACGTCGTCAGGGCGGCGACCGGTGATGTGCGGGAGACGGAGGACCTCTCGAGGTGCTTCGGTCCCGACCTGCCGATCGTCGATTCCGACGACGACCTGATCACGAACTGGAAGGAGCTGCGTCGGCTCTGCGAGCTCTTCGATGAGATCGCAGATGACCTCACGGCAGCTTGTTCCGCTACCCGAAAGGAGGCGCTCCGTCGCGTGGATCAAGCGATGGAGACAGGGATCGTCGAGTCACTCAGACCGATGGTCGCCCTTCTCGTCAAAGGCCGACAGCCCGGCAGCATGCGGGCCGCGGAGGTTCGATGATGAGAAGGCGTTCCAGCAGCACGATCGAGTCCGCCTCCAAGCGGGTCAGGGAGCTGCGGCAATCCGCCGCTAGCTTGCCGGATCACGAGCGCATGCGGCGCTTCGCACTCGCGCAGGACGGCTTGGAGACGAGCCCCGGCCTACGTGCAATCCGCCGCGAGCTGAAGTACGTGAACGAGCAGCTCAGCAGACTGGAGGTGCAGGCCCAAGAGGCCTGACCACACTTCCGGGGGTACCGAACGAGTCGACCGTTCAAAATCCGGCGTTCAGTCGACCACTCTCTGAGTGTGAACGTCCAACCTGAAACGCCCTTGCGAGAAATATGATATTCGATTGATACCACATCATTCGACATTCACCATTTCTTGCGAGGGCTTTTTCTTTTGGCCGGAATTCGTGGTGGCGGCTACACTGGGAATGTCCGGTACGCCGGACGGCATGTCCGGAGAGGTGGCCGAGTGGTTTAAGGCGCACGCCTGGAACGCGTGTTGGCCCGCAAGGGTCTCGAGGGTTCGAATCCCTCCCTCTCCGCACCGAGGCGGTTCCTTCCCAGCCTTCCTGTTGCTACAATCAGACGTCGGCTCTTATCGGTAATCCGACTTCTCCAGGCATCCGCTTGGAGAACGTACATTACAAGGAGGAGACATGACCACCACGGCTGCGCCGGAGATCATCGCCGTATCGGCCGAGGAGTACGAGAACTGGGGCTGTCCGCATTGCGGATACCGTTCCGGAAGCTCGTCGATCCAGTGCGACGGAACCAGCGTCGTGATCTGTGGCGGGTGCACGCGGACGAACGTCCTGCTCCACTCGGGCAGGGAGCGGTCGGCCGCGGGCTTCGGCAACCACCCGCCGGTCTACCCGGCGCTCCAGGCACACCCCCGAAGGGGGATCCCGAAGCACGGCAACGCCGACACGCGGCCCGACGACCACGGTGGCGAGCACTTCCATCCCCGCGGCATCGGGCAGGACTGGATCGACTGCTTCATCTGCGGCAGCGATTCTCACGAGCCGCGTCGCAATCTCGCCGCGTTCGTGCAGTGCAAGGCGGCGGGAGAGCGGATCGTGGCGATGTTCGAGAAGGGCGCCCGTCTCGACTACCGTGACTACGAGCCCGACCGGGTGCAGGTGAAGGTGGGTGCGTGCGACGTGCACGACCAGAACCTGAGGCGGCTTCACGAGCTGACCAGCGGTGACAGCGTCATCAACACCGACCGGATCGCGGCCGCCCAGTCCTAAGCCGACCGCATCGGGCGACGTTGTCGGTCCTGTAACAATCGATCACGGAGGTGACACATTCTGGCATTGTCAGCACTCACAGGGTTCGTCGTGGTGACCTGGATCGGCTACCTCGTGACGAACCAGATCATGGGGTTTCAGGCGAAACGGCCATCGGCCGGACTCATCATGCGCCGGAGGGATATCGAGACGGAGTTCTTCCTTCTGGGATACGCCGCGGTGATCTTTGTGATCACCATGGTCCTGCTCAAGCTGCCATGGCTTGTCCCGGTTCCCCTCGTGGCCTGGCTGGTTTTCGTGGGCTTTCGGGTCATGTCCTTCTACAAACTCTCCAAGCCGCAGACGCGGTGAAGAGAACAACCCCAGCGTCCGTCGGCTTACCCCCACCCCATTAGCCGGCGGACGCTTCACCTTGGGCATTCAACCGCTAGGTAGTTCGACCTTTTTGATTCCTGGACGAAAGACGTCGACTTTTTCGGGGCTTTCCTCAGTGCGGTACTTTTGCCATAGTTCTTTGAACCGCATACGCACGTCAGGATCAGCGTGCTGCATGCCTTCTGCAAGATAGCCACTTGTCTTTTCAAGAAGATGGCTTGTTATGCGCGGAGTATAGGCGGCGGTCATATCTACCAAATACTCATAAAGCTTTGCTACAGCCAGGGAAGCCTCCGGTAGCGGGTGACCGAAAGGAAGATATTTCACCTCATTTTGTACGGCGAGGTCACCCCTCTGAACCCGGTACACAAGGTGATCGCATGCAGCATCCAGGGCACACTTCGCAACTTCGGCGTCTCTGGCCTGCTCTGCTACGGCTAGGAATTCCCTTTCCGGCCGGCCGACATGACTCACTGAAGTATTCGGCCTGGCCTCCCCGTCGCTTTCTCTCCACGAGGCTGTGCGCATGAGTACCGCAAGTGCATTCAGTCGTTCTTCTCTGTCGATTGCGGGGTTATGGAGTATGGCTCGGGAAGATTCGAATATCAGCGGGCGATCGGTAACACCGTCGGCTAGCGCATCCTGCAGGAGGCGCGTGTGAGCGGGAAGCGCCAAGTTAGAGTCTGGCGCATGTAAAACCCGGGAAAGTTTGGTTCTTCCAGCTTGCTTCAAATCATGGTCATCCTCATCAATCAGAGCCAGGCCTTTCTCCAGTTCGTCCGCCGCCCGTTCAGGATTCAGCGGAGGACGTTCAATTCCATCTGACGCAAAAAGTTCATCAGCGGGCGGTGGTTGTCGGTCAGGCGCTTGCCCCTCGGTCTGTTCAGTGCTCATGGTTTCCCCTGGTTAATTACTAAAGTGGCTCAGTATTGCACGAATTTCAAAAAGTGTCAATCATAAGCATTTACATTGCGATAAATGGCCTTGAAAAGTGTCAAACATTATCTTTACAAAAACCACACGACAGGTTATATTCGCCGAATGAACACCTTGCTCCTCACCCGGCTCGGCCTTACCGATTCACAAGCGAAGACGTACCTTACCTTGATCAAGGCCGGCCAGCTCACGCCTCCGCAACTGGCCGCCAAGACCGGCGAAAGCCGCACCACTGCCTACATGGCACTGGCCAAGCTGGAAGAGGTCGGACTGGCCCGGCCGGTGGAGGATGCGCGCAAGCAGACGTATGAACCGGCCAACCCTGCCGAGCTGGAACGATACTTGGACCGCCGCCGCAAGGAACTCACCGAGGTCGAGGAAACCTACCGTGACTCGCTCTCCGGGATGCTCAGTTACTACTACGCGCACCGTAACGAGCCGGGCGTACGGTTCTTCCAGGGCGAAAAGGGGCTGACCAAGATCTACGAAGACCACCTGCGGACTGGCGAGGACGTCTACTTCGTCCGCACTCCGGCGGACGAGCAATACTTCGGGAAGGTCCTGTACCAGTACATGACTAAACGGGCCCAGGCAGGAATTTCTGCACATGGCCTGGCACCATACAGCGAACGCGCCGCGGCGTGGGCCAAGCGGCACGACAAGCGGCTCAAGCGTGATATGACATGGTACCCGCGCAAGGCCTATACGGCGCCGGTCGAGATCGCGGTGTATGGCAACAAGGTGTCACTGGTTTCATTCGGCGATGAGGCGATCGGTACGATCATCGAAAGTCCTCAGATCGCGCAGGCATTGCGGGAGCTGTTCGGGATGGCGCAGGTCGGCGCCGGCGAGTTGATGCGGAAAATCCGCTGACCGCTTTAGTTGTTCCCGCCTGACCGCTTCTTGGCCGCGCCCATTTGTACCCGGGCTTCCTTGCGGCCGCGCTTGATGCCATGCCAGGCGAGGCGGGCCAACTCGGCCATGATTCGCAGTGGCGTGAGTCCGAGCTTCTCCAGACGGCTTTCGTTTCTCCATGTTTGTTTGGTCCGCTCGACGGAGGCCCCGATCACCCGCATAGTCTCGGATGCCGGCTGTCCTTCCTCGGCGAGCTTCTCGATCTCGGTCATCTGGTGCTTCCGGGCGCGTGCCAGCCAGTCTTCCGTGATCTCCTTTTCCTTCAGTTCGTCCAGTGCCCGTCTCCGCTCGAGATACTTTTCCCAGGGCCACCACCGCGCACCCTGTTCGGAGGTACGGTCGATGTGGTTCTGCACGTTATTCAAGGTCTCTTCGCGGCGAAGCTGTTCGGCCAGATCCTTGAGTTCTATCTCATCGCGCGTGTCCGCGCGGTCGATACGCCGCTTCATCCGGTCAGAAGCGTTCTCGTACGCTGCGGTCGCATCCTGATCGGCCTCCGCGGCATCAAGACCCGCCTTGGTGGCGATGTCATACTCATCGCGTTTGACGAAGCGACCCCTGGCGTCCCGCTCGGGACCCTTGTGATGGAGGCTTTGCTCGGCGTGTTCCAGTTCCCGTTGCTCGATTTCCGGCGTGATCTCGATTCCCTGTTCGCCGAGCCGATGCAGGCGGGCCCGGGCCTCCGCGAGCGCATCCTCGCGGGAGGCTTCGTGAGCCTGGGCATACAGTTCCCAGGCTTCCTCCTCGGCGCCCTTTACGATCTCCGACTGCATCTCAGGCGACGAGGCTTCGAAGTCCTCCTGCCGCTGTTCGAGGTGCTCGGGGCCGCGCTTGGCCTCATCCGGTGCTGGCTGTTCGCGTTCGCTCATGGGTATCAAAAATTGCGTAATCATAGCAAATATTCGTGCTTATGTCAAGGATCAGCAGCACTCTGCTACCGTTAGAATATGATCGCCGTCTATAACTTCGGCTCGCAGTTCACGCACCTGATCGCCCGGCGGCTCCGGGCGTTGAACGTCCACGCCGAGGTCATCGCGTCGGACACTCTCGCTACGGAACTGGCGGCGCGGAAGCCCTCCGGGATCATCCTGTCCGGCGGCCCCGCTTCCGTATCCGATCCTGACGCGCCGGGCGTGGATCCGGCGTTATTCGAGCTCGGCGTCCCGGTGCTCGGCATCTGCTACGGCGAGCAGCTGATGGTGAAGCTCCTGGGCGGCACGGTCGGGAAAGGCGAGTCCGGACAATATGGCAAGGAGACGGTGAAGAACGTCGCGGACGCGGGACCGCTCCTCGCGGGCCTGCCGGACGAGCACGTCGTGTGGTTCTCACACGGTGACCAGGTCTCGAAGCTCCCCGACCGCTTCCGGGCGATCGGCCGTACCGCGACCTGCGAGTTCGCCGCGATCGCCGATCCGGACCGCCGTTTCTTCGGGCTCCAGTTCCATCCGGAGGTGGTGCACACGGAGTACGGTACCGACGTGCTCCAGAACTTCGCGCTGAACGTGTGCGGCGACCCGGCGGATTGGACCATCGAACACGCCCGGGAGGCGATTGCCGCCGACCTTACGGCGCAGCTCGGCGATGACGGCGACGTGATCGTCGGGGTGTCCGGCGGCGTGGATTCGATGGTCGCGGCCACGCTGCTGAACGAGCTCATTCCGGACCGGCTGCACGCGGTCTTCGTGGATACCGGGCTGCTCCGCCAGGACGAGGCCGAGGAAGTCAGCGCGGCGTTCGCCGAACGGGGCTTCCGGGACTTCCGCCGGATCGATGCCGCGGATACGTTCCTTGGCAAACTCGCGGGCGTGAGCGATCCGGAGGAGAAGCGGAAGATCATCGGCCACACGTTCATCGAGCTGTTCGAGACGGAGGCGGAACGGATCGGCCAGGCCGCCGAAGTCCGCTTTCTGGCCCAGGGGACGATCTACCCGGACCGGATCGAGTCGGCCCAGCCGTCGAAGCATGCCGCGAAGATCAAAAGCCACCACAACCTGACGTTGCCGGAAAAGTTGAAGCTGGAGATCGTCGAGCCGCTGGGGGAACTCTACAAGGATGAGGTCCGGGAACTCGGCATTCAGCTGGGGCTTCCGGCGCATCTCGTGGGACGGCATCCGTTTCCCGGGCCGGGACTGGCGATCCGGATCCTCGGCGACGTCACGCCGGAGCGCGTCCGGACCCTCCAGACCGCGGACGCGATCTACCAGCAGGAGTTGCGGACCAGCGGCGAGTACGACAACATCTGGCAGGCGTTCGCGGCGCTGCTGCCGGTCAAGAGCGTCGGAGTGATGGGCGACGCCCGCACGTATGAGGACATCATCAGCCTGCGCGCCGTCACGTCGGTGGATGGGATGACCGCGGACTGGTACCGGTTCCCGCCGGAGGTGCTGGAGCGGGTCTCGTCGCGGATCGTCAACGAGGTGGCTGGCGTGAACCGGGTCCTCTACGACGTGACCCAGAAGCCGCCGGGCACGATCGAGTACGAATAGCATCCGCTGGGCCCTTCGCTCTCCCAGCACTTGACTGGTTGGTTTAAAAGTGCTAGGATTAAGCAATTTTAAACCAAACCAGTGATCGAGCGAACAGACATGGACAGTGCCGCGGAAGCCGCCCAGGAGGAGGCGTATCATGCCGCGGCCGCCAACCAAGAGGCGGTAAGCGCGGTGACACCGTCCGCGGTTCCCGCCCGACGATTCCGGATTCCCAAGCCGTACGTCATCGGCGGAGCGGCGTTGGCCGTCCTGGCGGCCGGCGCCGTCGCAGCATATATGTACCTCTACCAGACGCCCGAACAGATCGTGGGGACAATGCTCGACCGGCTCGAATCCGTCGAGGCGT
Source organism: uncultured Candidatus Saccharibacteria bacterium (assembly GCA_964476895.1). GTDB lineage: Bacteria > Patescibacteriota > SICC01 > SICC01 > SICC01 > JALYJZ01. The sequence continues at coordinate 7,735 of CAYZCS010000028.1, forward strand.
TCGAGTACACCGGTCAGGTCAAGCTGACGGAAGGCAGTGAAGGTTCCGATTTCTCGCTTCGGTCCGAAGGGGCCGTCGACGTGCGCGACGACGGCACGCCCAAATTCCAGGGACTTTTTGCGCTGGCGATGAACGGAACGGAAGACATGGACCTCTCCGCCGAGGCGGAAGCCCGCAGTATCGGGGATACGGCCTACTTCAGGGTGAATGAAGTGCCGGCACTCGGCGTGCCCTTGCTGGAATCCGTCAGGGACCAATGGTTCGTGATCGACCCCGAGGCGGTACGCGAGCAGACCGGGCACGATATCGTCCAGGAAAACGAAGACTGGCTTACGCCCGACCAGCAGCGTCGGGTGAAGGAAGCATTCCGGAAGTCCCGCGCCCTCACGTTTACGAAAAACGGAAGCGGGGAGGCGGACGGTACGGCGGTGCACCGGATCGGCTATCAGGTCGACGAGGAAGCGTTCAAGACCCTGGTTCTCGAGCTGTACAGGATCGTCGAAGACGAGGAGATGAGCGATGACCAGCGCCAGGAACTGGACGACGCGCTGGAGGAAGTTGCATTCAAGCCCGGCGACCTCTGGATCGGCAAGGATGACTACCTGCCCCGGAAAATCACCGGCGGCCTTGAGGGAGGCCGTACCGGAACGTTGGCATTTACCCTGACGCTCGAGAATTACGGTGACGACGTGCCCCAAATCGCGGCCCCGGACGGCGCGAGGCCGGTTTCCGAGATCGTCGGCATGTTCACGGACGGCTTCGGGGCGGAAACCGGTTCGAATGATACCGACGGAGACGGCCTGGATGATGCCCAGGAATCCCTCTATCGGACCGACCCGCGCCGTGCCGACACTGACGGTGACGGGCATACGGACGGTGACGAGGTAGAGAACGGCTACGACCCCCTCGGCCCCGGCCGCCTTGAGTTGGACGCACAGCCTGCTATCTGACCCGTCGCAAGGGCGATTGAAAACACCTGTCCGCTCTGCCATGCTGAGCTCTTCCGACATTGACAAAAACGTCTAAAAATGTTATGGTTGCGTAATTTCCATGTCACATGAACTCACACCACGGGAGCAGGCAAAGCTTGAGGACTTCGTCCGCAAGGGCTTGGGCGGTACCGCGGATACGCCGCCGCCTCCTAAGAACGAGACCGATTCCTCGCTCAAGGAACAGGACGAGGAACAACGCGAGAAGCTGTCGCCCGTGAGCCCGTCGGTCAAGAGCAGCAAACGGGTCGTGCAGGAGTCCGGCTCGGCACCCTCGAGACAGAAGAAAGACGACGATGACGATGTCGACCTGTTCGCTCGCGGCAACGTGAGCCGGGTGGTCGATGAGTTCAGGGCCGAGAAGGTCGAAAAAGAGCAGCGGGCCGCCGCCAAGAAGGCCGGCCTGCCCTTCGTGCGGCTGATGGGGTACCCGATCAGCCCGGAAGTGCTTGCTCTGATTCCACGGGAGATCGCCGAAAAGTACGGTGTGATCTCCTACATCAAGGTCGGCAACAAGGTGCGGGTCGGCGTCCGCCATCCCGGCACCAAACAGACTTCGCAGGTACTGGAATCGCTCAACCGGGCGACGGACCATGATTACCTCGTGTCGGCGATCGGTGAGGATTCCTACCGTTATGCACTCAAGCTGTATGACGAACTGCCCGAGGCGCGCGCATCCACGTCGGATGTCTCCGTGGACGAGAAGGAAAAGGAATCGTTCGAGACGGACATCCAATCGTTCCTTGACCTTCGGTCCCGAATCAAGGACGTGCCGACCACCAAGGTCGTCGACACGCTCCTCACCGGCGCGGTGAAGGTAGGTGCCTCCGACGTCCACGTCGAACCGATGGAGGAAGGAGTACGGATCCGCTACCGGATCGACGGGGTGCTGCACACCGTCGCCGACTTCAAGACCGACATCCTGCAGAGCCTCCTGTCCCGGCTGAAGTTCCTGGCCAAGCTCAAGCTGGACGTGAACCGCCTGCCGCAAGACGGCCGGTTCACGATCACGGACAAGCAGCAGGACCGGAGCGCCGAGCTCGACGTCCGGGTGGCGACGATCCCTTCCCAGTATGGCGAAGCGATCACCATGCGGCTCCTGAACCGCGACGCGACGGGCATTACGCTCGACTCGCTCGGCCTCACCGGGGAGGCTCGCAGGAAAGTGCTGGCGGCGATCGATCGGCCGCAGGGCATGGTGCTGGAATGCGGCCCGACCGGTTCCGGAAAGACCACCACGCTCTACTCGCTGCTCACGCGGCTCAACGATCCTGGCAAGAAGCTCGTGACGCTGGAGGATCCGGTGGAGTACCGGCTGCCCGGCGTGATGCAATCGCAGGTGGATCCCGCCCACGGATACGACTTCGCGGAGGGATTCCGCTCGGTGCTCCGGCTTGACCCCGACGTGCTGATGATCGGTGAGATCCGTGACAGCAAGACCGCCGATCAGGCGGTGCAGGCGTCCCTGACCGGCCACATCGTGCTCTCGACGCTGCACACCAACGATGCCCCGACCGCGATCCCGCGGCTTACCGACATCGGCGTCCGGCCGTTCCTGCTCGCTAACGCGATCAACGCGATCATCGCGCAGCGGCTGGTGCGGAAGATCTGCATCCATTGCGCGGCCGAGACCAAGCCGGACACGGCCACGCTCGAGGCGGTGGAAGAGGTGCTCAAGGCACTGCCGGAACATGCCAAGGACGGCCTGCCGCCGAAAAAGGAGTGGTTGTTCATGAAGGGCAAGGGCTGCGCGCAGTGCAACGGCACCGGCTTTTCCGGCCGTATCGGCATCTTCGAAGTGCTGGTGATCAGCGACGAGATCGAGCGGCTGGCGATGAATCGGGCGCCGATCAGCCAACTTCGGCAAGCGGCCCACCGGACGGGTATGATGACCATGGAACAGGACGGCTTGCTGAAGGCCTTGGCGGGCGTTACGACGATCAGCGAGGTCTGGCGGGTCGCACGCGACATCTGAACCCCGCGCCGCCGTGATACGAATACCCAACCGAACCAGAACGCTGATGGCCGGACTGCTCTGCTTGGTGATGACGTTCGGCGTGGTGAGCGGAGGGCCGGTCGCCGCGCAGGACGGAGCGCAGGACGAACTCAGCCAGGCGCGCCAGGAAAAGGCGTTCTACTCGTCACAGCAGCGGCAGCTCGGCGAAGCGCAGGCGGCCTCTGAAACGGACTTGGAGTTGGCGCAGGCCGAGTTGGCGAAACAACGCAAGGTCGTGGAGCTGAGCCTGGCCAAGGTCGAGCGAATCAACCGGGACCTCACCATCCTGAAGGCCCAACGCGGCCAGGCGATGGAGGAATCGTACATCTCGTCCGCTGGCGACAACACGCTGCTCTATGCGCTGGTCGATTCCGGCTCCCTGAGCGAATTCCTGCGACGGGGGCAGTACACGATCTTCCTGGTCGACCACAAGGAAGGGTTGGTGGACCGGATCGATGGCGAGATCCGGGCACTGGATGACGAACGCCGCGACCTGATCACCAAGAAGAACGCGCTGGAGGCGGACATTGGCGCGCTCAGCGAACGGGTCGCGTTGCTCAAGCTGCAGTTGGAAGCTACGGGCGAGAACCTGGAGCGGGCCGCCGCACGGGAAGCATACCTGCTCTCGGTCGCCAGCTTCCTGGAGGAAAACGACCGTGACTTCGTGAAGCGGAATGAGCCGATCGGCGGCCGGTTCGCGTTCGCCGGCGGCGGTACCGAGCACGGCCTCGGCATGTCGCAGTACGGCGCCAAGGGCGCGGCGGAGCGTGGCCGGAACTACAAGGAGATCCTCTCGCACTACTACCGCGGGACCTCGATCAAGAAGGTCGGCAGCTTCGAGGTGGCCGGGCAGGGAGAGTCCGAGGCATACGTTGCCCGGGTGGTGGCGGGAGAGATAAGCGCCAGTTGGCCGATGGAGACGCTCAAGGCCCAGGCGATAGCGGCCCGGAGCTATGCGTACCGGAACCGCGGGAACCAGGATTGTACGCCGCGGACACAGGCCTGCGGCCAGCCGCGCGATCGGATCCGAGAGGCGGTCGAAGCTACGCGCGGCCAGGTGCTGACCCACGACGGCCAGGTCGTCCCCGCGTATTACCATTCCACGTCGGGCGGCTGGACGGAGCACAACGAAAACGTCTGGGGCGGCGCGCCGCTGCCGTGGCTCCGGGGCGTGTCGAGCCCGTGGGAAACGGATTCGCCGCACTGGTACTGGGAATCGAAGCCCTATTCCCGGGCGCAGATGGAGGGAATCCTGAAGCAGGATCCGCGGACGTCGGTCGGGCGGCTCGAGACCGTCAAGATCATCGGGCGGGGCGTCTCAGGCCGGGTGACCGCGGTGGAGATCCGCGGATCGGCCGGTACCAAGACCGTGTCCGGCCCGCGCTTCAAGGCGATCTTCAACGCATATTCTCCGGCGGACGAGCCGGGCCTCCGCTCCACGTTGTTCGGATTCAGGTAAGTCCAAAGTAAAAGCCCCCGCGGAATCTGAAATGATTCGTTGGGGGCGGAACCCGCCAGATCGTCGGTGTCTGG
>CAYZCS010000029.1:0-12249 GCA_964476895.1 uncultured Candidatus Saccharibacteria bacterium
GGACTGGTGCCGGTCCTGAAGCGGTGGAACAAGCCGCTGATCGCGTCGGTATCCGGGATCGGAGAAGGCGACAACGAGGAGATGATCGCCGCCTACGACAAGGCCGGCGTGGACATGATCGAGGTGAACCTGTCCTGCCCGAACCTCGCCGGCAAAGGCCAGCTCGGCTACGACTTCGTGGCGTCGCGAAAGATGCTCGAGAACTGCCGGGCCGTAACCAAGCTCCCGCTCGGCGTGAAGCTGCCGCCGTACTTCGACGGCAGCCAGTTCGAGGAGATGGCGACGGTGCTTCGCGAGACGAACGCGGACTTCATCGTGGCGATCAACTCGATCGGCACCGCGCTCGTGATCGATCCGGGGAAGGAAGAGAAGGTGATCGCGCCGAACGGCGGCTATGGCGGACTGGGCGGCGGCTACGTGAAGCCGACGGCGCTTGCCAACGTGCATAAGTTTTACCAACTGCTCGATGGCAAGCTTCCGATCATTGGCGTGGGCGGCGTGGCGTCGGGCACCGATGCGTTCGAACACCTGCTGGCCGGCGCCAGTGCGGTGGGAATCGGGACGGCGTTGGTGAACGAAGGCCCGGCCGTGTTCATGCGGGTCAACCGCGAGCTCGCCGACGTACTGAAGGAGCACGGATACGCCGATCCGGCCGCGGCCCGCGGCAAGCTCAAGGACAAGGCGGGTGTTCCTGCCGAGGGGGCGCCGACCGCCACCCAGGCGCGCTAGAATAAGGACATGGACAAGCCCCAGAAGATCGTCGTCGGGATGAGCGGGGGAGTGGATTCCTCCGTGGCCGCCGCGCTGCTCAAGGAGCAGGGGCACGACGTGACCGGCGTCTACATGGAGAACTGGACGGACGGCCGGTTCCAGAAAGGCTGCGCCCAGTGGCCGCGGGACCGGCGCGACGCCCTGCGGGTGGCCAAGGACATCGGCATCCCGTTCAAGACGGTGAGCTTCGAGGAAGGGTATAAGAAGTCGGTCCTTGATTACTTCTTCTCGGAATACGCGGCGGGGCGGACGCCGAACCCGGACGTGCTCTGCAACCGCGAGATCAAGTTCGGGATGCTGTTGGCCTGGGCCACGGAGCACGGCTTCGAAGCCGTGGCGACCGGGCACTATGCCCGCGTGGAACGGTGCGAGGACCACACGCACCTTCGCAAGGGCGTGGATCCGGAGAAGGACCAGTCGTACTTCCTCTCCCAGCTTTCCCAGGAGCAGCTCTGGCATGCCGAGTTCCCGCTCGGTGAGTGGAAGAAGCACGAGGTGCGCCGGAAGGCGGTGAAGCTCGGCCTGCACGTGGCGGACAAGCCGGACAGCCAGGGGTTGTGCTTCGTCGGACAGATCGAGATGAAGGAGTTCCTGCAGCAGAAGATCCCGCCGAAGCCGGGCGACGTGCGAACGCCGGACGGCGAGGTCGTCGGCCGGCACCAGGGCGCGGCGTTCTACACGGTCGGCCAACGCCGCGGCGTCGGGGTAGTGAAGCAGGTGCCGATGTACGTGCTGCAGACGGACGTGGAGACGAACACCGTTACCGTGGGGCACGAGCGCGACCTATACGCGCACAAGCTGGCGACGGAGCAGCCGCACTGGGCGATCGGCGAGGAGCCGGCGGAGCTGGCCGGCGGCGAATGGCGCTGCGAGGTGAGCATCCGCTACCGGATGCAGCCGGCGCCGGCGACGGTCCGCCGCTCGATGACGGGCCTGACGATCGAGTTCAACGAGGAACAGCGCGGTCCCACGCCGGGACAGTTCGCGGTGCTGTACGACGGCGACGAGCTGATCGGGAGTGCGGTCATCAGATAGCACGCAAACGCCTGTCACCGGTTCAACGCTACGCCCGGTGCTCCGGACTATTGGGATGCACCTCGCTCATCAGTAAAAGCGTTTCACCAGCGACAGACGTTTGCGTATACTGGACGCGATGAGTCATAAACACGAATGCAACTGCAAGGACTGCCCGCACAAGCGGTCGGGCGGAGGCGGTTCGGGTTTCGCGGTCGGCGCCGCGCTTGGTGCCGCGGCCGCGGCGTTCCTGGCTCCGGACAAGGGCGAGAAGACCCGCAAGCAGGCCAAGCAGAAGTTCGAACAGCTGACGCAGGGCCGGTCGGTGGACGAGATCGTGGCGCAGGTCCGGAAGGCCGCGGACGGCGTGATCGCCGACGTTAAGTCGGCCGCCGAAGAGGGCAAGCAAGAGGCTGCCAAGGAGCGGCGGCGGGTACTGAAGAACGAACGCGGGCAGAAGCGACGCTAACTCGAAAAGCCTGACGCCTGCTGCCCGAGCCGGTAAGCTGGGAAGCATGAAAGCCGCCGACATCCGGAACACGTTCCTGAAGTTCTTCGAGGAGCGCGGACATGCGATCATCCCGAGCGCACCAGTGGTGCCGCAGCACGATCCGACGGTCCTGTTCACGACCGCGGGCATGCACCCGCTGGTGCCGTATCTGCTCGGCGAGCCGCATCCGGCCGGGAAGCGTCTGGCGGACACCCAGAAGTGCATCCGCACCGTGGACATCGACGAGGTCGGCGACGAATCGCACCTCACGTTCTTCGAGATGCTCGGCAACTGGTCGCTCGGCGACTACTTCAAGGAGGAGGCGATCGCCTGGAGTTGGGAATTGCTGACCAAAGAGCTCGGGCTGGACCCGTCCCGTATGGCGGTGAGCGTGTTCAAAGGCGATGCCGACGCGCCGAAGGACGAGGATGCCGCGCAGCTCTGGGAGAAGCAGGGCATTCCGAAAGACCGGGTCTTCTTCTACGGCAAGGAGGACAACTGGTGGGGGCCGGCCGGCGAGACCGGTCCGTGCGGTCCGGACACGGAGATCTTCTATTGGGTCGGTGATGGTGAGCCGGAATCCGAACCGGCCGAGGATGATCGCTGGCTTGAGGTCTGGAACAACGTCTTCATGCAGTACGAGAAGACGGCGGACGGCGCGTTCGAGCCGCTGGCACAGAAGAACGTGGATACCGGCATGGGGCTCGAGCGGCTGGCAGTGGTACTGCAAAAGAAACGTAACGTGTATGAGACGGACCTGTTCGTGCCGATCGTCGAGCGGATCCGGAAGCTGTCGAACGTGAAAGAGCGGCATGAAGAGAACCCGGAACTTGTGCGGGCGGAGCGCATCATCGCCGACCACCTGAAAGCCGCGACGTTCATGATCGCCGACGGCGTGCGGCCGTCCAATACCGACCGTGGCTACATCCTCCGGCGGTTGATCCGCCGGGCAGTCCGGCAAGCGCGGTTACTGAAGATAGAGTATCCGTTCAGCGAATCGGTGGCGGAAACGGTCGTGTCAGAATTCAGTGATGCGTATCCGGAGCTGGATCGTGAAGCGAAAACGATTCGCGATGAACTACTCAAGGAAGAGGAGAAGTTCCATAAGTCGCTGACGAAAGGGCTGCGACACATGGACGGTTTGTTGCAGAAGAAGCAGAAGATCAGCGGCAAAGAAGCGTTCTTTCTCTTCGAAACCTACGGGTTCCCGCTCGAACTCACGATCGAGGAACTCAGCAAGCATGGTCAGCGGCCGGACGAGGAAACGTTGGCCAAAGAATTCGAATCGGCCCGCAAGGCCCACCAAGAACAATCCCGCGCCGGAGCCAAACAGAAGTTCTCAGGCGGCCTCGCTGACCATTCCGAGAAAGTCGTCCGGCAGCATACGGCCACGCACCTGCTGCTGGCGGCGTTGCGCGACGTGCTCGGCGAACAGGTGAAGCAGCGCGGCAGTAACATCACCGCCGAACGGCTCCGCTTCGACTTCTCGCATCCCGAGAAACTCACCGAAGAAGAGCTCAACCAGGTCGAGGCGCTCGTCAACGAGTGGGTTCGCGAGGACCTGCCGGTGATCCGCAAGGAGATGCCGTGCGAGGAGGCCGAACGGCTCGGCGCGCAGATGGAGTTCGGCCACAAATACCCGGACATAGTGTCCGTCTACTTCATCGGGGATCCGGAAAGCGTCCGCTCCATGGAATTCTGCGGTGGCCCGCACGTGGAGCACACCAGTCAGATCGGCACGTTCACGATCAAGAAGCAGGAATCGGTCGGCGCTGGCGTCCGGCGAATCAAGGCGATCGTTGAGTAGGCAAGCCGCGTTGCCTCATCTATGCTGAGGTGTCTTATGCGAGATACGTGATGCATGGGACATCGTACTTTCACCCGACGAAAGGAAAGGCATGACGGCTGCCGTGGTGGTCACCCAAGAGCGTAGGTGGGCAAAGCGCATCGTCGACCGGGACGAGCACGCGATCATCGGTGTCGAGGACGCGCTGGCGCGTGGCGTTACGCTCAAGCTTCTCGATCTCACCGCCGATCAGGTCCAAGAGGCTCGCGTCCAGTACGTCCGGTACGCCTTGATGAAGCGCCTGTTCGACGACAAGAAGGACTTCCTGCACCACCGCCCCGCTCTCTATCTGGCCCTGGAGGTCGTGCGGCCGGAGGAGGTCTCCGTGCAGAAGGAGCACCTGCTGATCCTGGCCGCAGCGGTCCGCCGCGTCCGTGAGTCCTGGTCGGATCGGAAAGTGGCGGCGCATCGCAAAATCATCGAGCGTGCCGTCGCGAACTCCCAGCCCGCTGACACATGAACCCACGGGCATCCCGCCCCGACATCACACCAGATGCCGGGGCGGTTCTTTTTGTCCGGCATTAATCGTGCAGGGCTATCCGCTCGAACCGCCGCGACGGGAATCGCCCTGCGGCTTGGGCATACGTCTCCCAGTCCCTGAGCGCCGCGGATGCTCGTTTCTGGTCCCCGAGCATGTCGCGATACAGCCAGCCTACTTCTTGCTGGATTTTGGCGGCGCGGTCGTAACTCTCGGTATTGACCGCCAACCGGCGGGCTTCCTCGAACAGCGTCAGCGCCGCGTCGAATTTCCCCTCCCGGGTAGCGAATCTACCCAAGGCGAACAGCCCCTCCAGACGGAATTCGTCCGGCTGGTCATGGGAGGCCAGCTCCTGGGCGATTTCCTCGGCGTGCTCGTAGTCGTGGTTGTGCGTCGCGGCCCGTATCGCCTCGAGGCACGAGCCGAGCTCTTGTTCCAATGCCGCCACGGCTTCGGCATGCTCGTACGGTTCGGGAGAATGACTCATAACAACTCAGTGTATTGTTGGTGGCGCTTCGGTGCAATGAGTACAATGAGCTGGTGACGGCGAAGCGACACTATCACCAGCGGCACGAACGGACACCAAACGACAAATGAGCCTTCTCGACAAAGTCAGCTCCGTCTTCGCGGGTTCGAACCAGACGCTTTCGAACTACTTCATCGCGCTCGACATCGGCACCGAGTTCGTGAAGGCGCTGATCTGCGAAATCGTCGACGGCAAGGCCGTGGTGATCGGTTCCGGCCGGCAACGCCAACGGCTCGGCGACATGCAGGGCGGCGCGGTCACCGACATCGGCGGCGTGATCGAGAACTGCGAGAAGGCGCTGGAGCGGGCGCAGCAGATGGCCGGCGTGATGCCGGAGCAGGTGGTGATGGGCATCGCCGGGGAGCTCGTAAAGGGCGCGACCACCACCGTCCACTACGAGCGCGCCAAGCCCAGCACGAAGATCGACCTCACCGAACTCAAGAACATCGTGCACAAGGTGCAGTGGAAGGCGTTCGACCAGGTGCGCCAGCAGCTCGCCTGGGAGACCGGCCACGCGGAGATCGACGTGAAGCTGGTGAACGCGGCGATCGTCGACGTGCGGATCGACGGATACCGCGTGACCAACCCCGTCGGCTTCCAAGGCAAGGACGTGACGATCGGCATCTTCAACGCGTTCGCACCGCTCGTGCACCTGACTGCGCTCCAGGCGATCCCCGAGGAGCTCGGGCTCGACCTGCTCTCGATCGCGGCGGAGCCGTACGCGGTGGCACGCTGCCTGGGCATCGAGGACCAGACCGAGTTCTCGGCGGTGTTCATCGACATCGGCGGCGGCACCACCGACGTGGCGGTGGTCAGCAACGGCGGCGTGGTCGGCACCAAGATGTTCGCGCTCGGCGGCCGGACGTTCACGCGCCGCCTCGCGCAGGCGCTCAACTCGCCGTTCGAGAAGGCGGAGGAAGTGAAGCTGGCCTATACCAGCCAACTCCTCGACCAGCCTTCCACCAAGCTCGTGAAGGAGGCCGTCGCCGCCGACGCCGAGGTCTGGCTATCCGGCGTGCAGCTGACGCTCTCGGAATTCGGGAATCTCGACCTGCTGCCCGCCCGGATTCTGCTCTGCGGCGGCGGCTCGGAGCTGCCGGAAATCTCCAAGGTACTGAACGGCGCCAAGTGGTATAAACAGCTGCCGTTCGCCAAGAAACCGACGGTCAACTTCATCCGCCCGGAGGACATCCCGAACGTGAAGGACCACACCCGGAGTCTGACCGGTCCGCAGGACGTGACCCCGATGGCGCTCGCGAACCTGGCATTGGACCTCGCGGGTCCCGAGGAGCTGCTACCATCGATATTGCGACGTGCCGTAAAGGCGATGACCACCTGACCAAACATGAAAGCGATATACCTAGAGCCAGACGAAGAGATTACCAGCGTCGTCGACCGCCTGAAGGAGCTGGGCGACGAGGACGTGGCGATCATCGTGCCCAAGCGGGCGGCGCTGCTCCAGAGCATCGTCAACCTGAAGCTGCTCCGGTATCAGGCCGAGCAACAGGGCAAACGGATCAGCATCGTTACCAGCGACAAGACCGGCCGCAACCTGGCGTCGGCGGTGGGGCTGACCGTGCATCAGAAGCTGCCGGAAGGTGGCAAGGCGGTGAAGGAGTCGGCGGTCAAGGAGACCGGTGATCCGGTGCGGATCGGGTTCAAGAAGCGGCAGCCGGAAGAGCCGAAGAAGCCGTCGGACGAGGCGGCCGGTGCCGACATCGGCTACAAGAAAGGCAAGGATCCCGAACTGGTGAAGCGGGAGATAGCCGGTGTCCCGGCTGACGAAGCCGCCGTCGATCCCGAAGAACCCGCCGAAGCAGTCAGCCCGTTGGATACGGAACCGGAATCCGACGCCGAAGCGACGGACCCGGACACGTCCCCGGTGACGATCCCCGTGACCCGTACCGGCCAGGACGAAGCGCCGGCGCCGGACGAGTCACAGTCATCCGACAAGCGGTTCTCGTTCGCACTGCCGGGATTGCCGCGGTTCTCCCGTCCCTCGCTTCGGATGCCGAGGTGGAAAGGTGCCGGGAAGGGGAGGCGGCGCTGGAAACTGATCGGTGCGGTCGCCGCACTCGCGGTTCTCCTGACCGCCGGCACGGCGGCGGCCGTGGTGCTGCCGAGCGCGACGGTGACGATCGTTCCCAAGACGGAACCGTTCAAGGCGGAAGTGCCGGTACGGTTCTCGACGACCGCACCCCAAGCCGATACCGAGGAAAACGTGGTCCCCGCCAAGACGATCGAAGTCACCCGGGAGGGTTCGCTGGAAGCCCGGGCCACCGGGCGTTCGATCGGCGGCGAAGCGGCCCGCGGCGAGATTACCGTGGTCAACGAGCTCAACCGGAACCAACCGTTGGTCATCCGGACGCGCTTCCAGGCTCCCGACGGCAGGCTCTTCCGTTCCCAGTCCGGCATCGTGGTGCCGGCCGGCGGCACGACCACCGTGCAGGTGGTGGCGGACGAGGGCGGTACCGACGGCAACCTTCCGGCGGACACCAGGCTTTCGATACCCGGCCTTCGCAGCACGACCGCGGTCTACGGCCAGGTCGACGAGCCGCTGACCGGCGGCACGGATGCCGACAGCACGACCATCTCACGTGAGGACATCGACCGGGCCCGGACCCAGCTCGGCCAACACCTTGCCCGGGAAGGACTCGAGGAGGCCGAGGGCAGGACGGCGGTCGACCATGTGGTGAATCCGGAAGTCGCGGCCGTGACCGTGCTGGATAGCGAGGCCGATCCCGACGTGGGCGCTTCGGCCGAGCGATTCACGATCAGCGGCCGTGCCCGCATCACCTACTTCTCGTATGAGGAGGATGTCCTCGAGCGCGTACTGGACGGTGACCTCGAGGCCAAGATTCCCGGCGGTACGAACCTCGTGGATGAACGGTCCGAGGCGTTCCGGGTCCGGGAACGGTCCGCCGCGCAACTGAGCACGCTGCTGGTCATCGACACCTTCACGGCGTCGGGCATTTCGGAGGAGCGGATCGCCGGGGACATCGCCGGCAAGAGCCAGGAAGAAGCGGAGCGGATTATCAGGGAGACCGGCAAGGCCACCGACGTGACCGTCGACCTGTCGCCGTTCTGGGTCCGGTCGGTGCCGGGGGATGCCGGCAAGGTCCGGGTGCGGCTGGAGGCACGCCCGGCGGCCGGCGCCAGCCCGTCTCCCGGGGTGACGCCGGGCACATGAGAGTCGTCGCGGTAGACCTCGGAAAAGCGCGGAGCGGCCTGGCCGTCTCCGACGAAGGAGGCATCACCGCCCGCCCGCTGACGACGGTGCCGACCGACCGGCTGACCGAAGAACTGGGGAAACTGGTCAAGGGCGGCATATCCACGGTAGTCGTCGGCCGGCCGCGGACGCTTTCCGGCGAGCTGGGACCGCAAGCCAAATGGGTCGAAGACCAGGTCGCCCGGCTCAAGCCGGCCATCCCGGCCACGTTCGTCTACGAGGATGAAACCGCCAGCACGACGGAAGCGGAAACCGGCGGAGACGGCAGCGATGCCGCTGCCGCCCGCGTGATCTTACAGGGGTATCTTAATGAACGCGCGTAACAGCCGGCGGTTCGCGCTCGGCGTCGCCGTCGTCATCGTGGCAGCGGTCGGTATCGTCCACTGGTACCGGACCGGGCTGCAGGCGACCGGCGCTCCGGAGGCGGTGGTGGTGGTCAAGCAGGGAGATACGCCGGACTTGATCGCGGAAAAACTCAAGGCGCAGGACCTGATCCGTTCCGAACGGGCATTCACCCTGCATGTGAAGTTCGAGGGCCTGGCCACGGACATCAAATCCGGGCGGTTCCGTCTCTCCGGCGAACAGTCGGGGCAGGAGATCGCCCAGGCGCTGACCGAAGAATCGCAGCTCGCGACCCAGTTCACGATTCCCGAGGGCCTGACGCAGGTCGAGACCGCGGAGCGGCTCGACCGGTTGGAGATCACGGATACCGATGCGTTCAAGGAGCTGCGGGCGGCCGACTTCCCGGAGTACGACTTCCTGCGGATCCTCCCCGACGGCGCGTCGCTCGAAGGCTACCTGTTCCCCGAAACCTATGCGATACCGCTCCCTGACACCTCGGCGGAAGACGTGGCCCGGATCATGCTCGACCAGTTCCGGACGGAGCTGGCGGGATTCCAAAACCAGGTGGCGAATAGCGGCCGATCGCTTCATGAGATCGTGACGATCGCCTCGCTGGTCGAGGAAGAAGTGCGGACCACGGAGGACCGGAAGCTGGTCGCCGGAATCATCTTCCGGCGTCTCGAAGAGGACATCCGGCTCGATATCGACGCGACGGTCCGCTATGCCCTCGACAAGCCGACCGACGTGCTGACCGTCGACGACCTGGCGACCGACGATCCGTACAACACGCGCCGGTTCAAGGGGCTCCCGCCGGGGCCGATCGCCAACCCCAGCCTGGATGCGATCCTCGCCGTGCTCGACCCGACCGATTCGCCGTATCTCTTCTACCTCTCGGCGCCGGACGGTACCACGTATTACGCCGAGACTGATGAAGAGCACGAAGCCAACAAGGCAGAGCATCTGCAGTAGGGCGGACGGCCGGTCGGCGCGCTACCCGCGACGCGGCTTCGAGGCCACGTCGCGTTGCCGGGCTCGTAACTCTTTCGCATGTGCGGAATCTAGCCGCGCCGCTCCCCGCTCGAAATCAATCACGATGTCGACCGGTGACGCCCGCTTCGAGGCCACGTCGCGTTGCCGCTCACGCATCTCGTCGGCCATGTCGGGCGGTAGTTCGCCCAGCGCTTGCTCGAAGTGGGCTACCGTGTCGGGCGACGGATCAGCAGCAGCCCGGCTATCAGCGGTCCGCCGGGCCCCTTCGACGATTCGCGCCTCGAACAGTTCCTGCTCGCCTGACCGCTCCATAGCCTAACGGTACCACGGCCCGGTAGGCTGGAGGCATGGCGACGTTCTGGGACCAGGTAGATATCGACGTCCGCGCCGGCAAGGGCGGTGACGGGCTGATCAGTTTCCGTCACGCCCGCGGTGAGTCGCGGGGCGGTCCCGACGGCGGCGACGGCGGCGACGGCGGGAGCGTGGTGCTGGTCGCCGATCCGGGCATCAATACGCTGGCAGAGTACGCGCGGAAGAAGACGTTCGCGGCTAAGGCCGGCGCCTCCGGCGGTAAGGGTAAACGGCATGGCAAATCGGCGGACAACCTGGTACTTAAGGTGCCCGTCGGAACCGTAGTCCGGGAATCCGACGCATTGCTGGCCGACCTCGACGAGCCGGGCGCCCGGACGGTCGTGGCCAGGGGCGGCGCGGGAGGGTACGGCAACGCTCACTTCACCAGCTCCCGACGGCAGACGCCCCGGCTGGCCGAGCGCGGCGAACCCGGCGAGGCCAAGCGACTCGAACTGGAACTGAAGCTGGTGGCGGATATCGGGCTGGTCGGCGTGCCGTCGGCCGGCAAGTCGACGCTGCTATCCCGCGTGACCGCGGCCAAACCCAAGGTCGCCGACTATCCGTTCACGACCACCGTACCGGGTCTCGGCATCGCGATGACCGGCGGACAGCGTTTAGTGCTGGCCGATATCCCCGGGCTGATCGAAGGGGCCCACCGGGGCAAGGGCCTCGGCGACGCCTTCCTCCGGCACATCGAACGGACCAAGGCGATCGTCCACCTGCTCGACGTCACCGCCGAGGATCCGGCGGCGGATTACCGGAGCGTCCGGAAGGAGCTCACGGCGTTCGATCGGACCCTGGCCCGGAAACCGGAAGTCGTGGCGCTGAATAAGGTCGATACGCTGACGGAAGAAGCGGCCGCAGAGGCGGCCAAAAGCCTCTCCCGGCGGATCCGGAAACCGGTGTGCGCCGTGTCGGCCGCTGCGGGGACCGGTGTGGACGCCCTGCTCACGGAAGCCGCCGCGCTAGCGAAACGGCACCGCGCGAAGGCCCGGAAGGAGCCGGTATCCCGCATCGGCCTGGCGGAACTGGCGCCGCGATCCTTGAGCGTCGAGCCGGATGGGGACGGATTCATCGTCCGCGGACCCCGGCTGGAACGCCTGGCTTCCCAGACGGACTTCGAGAACCCGGAGGCCGTGGAACGTTTCTGGTGGACGGCCCGGCGGCTCGGCCTGGATACCCGCCTGGAGAAGCTGGGGGCCGGGCCGGGCGCCACGTTGACCCTCGCCGGGCGCACCCTGTCCTGGCCCGGACCGTCCTGACGCCATGGTCGCCTACTGGACGCTGCCGTGAAACGTGTAAAATAGGCCTGCATGCAAACCAAAACCGCGAAAAAGAAACGCGTACCGCTCTACAAGCGGCGGAAGTTCTGGGGGACGACGTCCATCGCCACCGTGGTTGCCGCAGGGGCCGCCTTGTTCTTCCTGGCGCAGCAGCCGTCGGTCAAGCAGGCGGAAGACGCCAAGACCGGCATCATCGAGATCTATACCGACCCGGACAACGCCACCATCCTGATCGACGGCAAGGAACGGTCGGAACGCAGTGACGCCAAGATCGAAGTGGGCATCGGGACGCACGAGGTCACGCTGCAGCTTGCGGGCTATGACGAGGCGGAGATTCCCATCGAGGTGTTCGAGGACCAGCCCGCGGTGATCGAACACACGTTCGTGCGCGACGGCGAGACCGTCACGGACGAATCCGCGGATGACTTCAAGACGTACCGGAATGCCAAGTACGGATATCGCATCCGGTACCCGTCCCGCTGGGAACCGCGGGAACAGTCGTCCGAGGTCGTCGTGTTCTATGAGGTAAGCGGTCCGCGCCCCGAGGAAGACCACGGTGAGGCTGGCCATGACGAGGGGGAGCACACCGCACCGTTGACCATCCTCGCCCAGGAAAACCCGAAGAACCTCGGTCCGGAGGCTTGGTACAAGGCACGTGAGGAATATCCGCATGAGGACCAGGCCGCGATCGAGCAGCGTGGAATCACGGTGAACGAACGTCCCGGCTACCAGTATGAGACCCCCTATGGCTTCGTGCCGTACCTGATTACCATCGTGACCGGCAAGGGCCAGGCGTTCCTGCTCCAGCAGGTCCAGGATTCGCCGAACCGTAAGCTCTACGACCAGGTCATTCAGACGTTCACGCTGGAATAGCCAGGCGCAACGAACCGTTCTCCGCGATCGTGCCCGGAGCCATTGACTAATGGCTC
>CAYZCS010000030.1:0-11417 GCA_964476895.1 uncultured Candidatus Saccharibacteria bacterium
GACGTGCTCGACCCGGCGCTGCTCCGGCCCGGCCGGTTCGACCGGCGGGTCCTCTTGGATCGCCCGGACGTGAAGGAGCGCAAGCAGATCCTGGAAGTCCACGCCAAGGGCAAGCCGCTCGAGAAGGGCGTGGACCTGCAGACCGTCGCCAAACAGACGCCCGGGTTCGCCGGTGCCGACCTCAAGAACCTCTTTAACGAAGCGGCGATCCTGACGGCCCGGCGCGACAAGAAGAAGGTCGGACAGGACGAGCTGACCGCGAGCATCGAGAAGGTCATGCTCGGCCCCGAACGCCGGAGCCGTGTGATGAGCGACCGTGAGAAACGGGTGACCGCCTATCACGAAGCGGGACATGCACTGGTCGCGACCTACCTGCCGCGGACCGACCCCGTCCACAAGGTGAGCATCGTCAGCCGCGGGTCGGCCGGCGGCTACACCTGGTACCTGCCGGACGAGGACCGCCTGCTCAATGCCAAACCCGACTTCGAGGACCAGCTCGCGGCGATGCTGGCCGGTAACGCCGCGGAGCGGGAGGTCTTCAAGGAAATCACCACCGGCGCGTCCAGCGACATCCAGAAGGCGACCGACCTTGCCCGCCGGATGGTCGTCGATTACGGCATGAGCGACAAGCTCGGCCCGGTCGCCTACCGCGAGAAGGAGGAGATGGTCTTCCTCGGACGCGAGCTCCATGAGCAGAAGCATTACTCCGAGAAGGTCGCGGCGGAGATCGACGCCGAGGTGAAGAAGCTGATCGACGCCGGCTATGCCATGGCACAGTCCACCATCCGTAAGCACCGCAAGAAGCTGGACATGCTCGCCGAGAAGCTGATCAAGGAGGAGACGATCGAAGGCGCGGAGTACGACAAGCTCTTCCCCGATGCCCCGCGGATGAAGGAAGCGAAGAAGGCGAAACGGAAGACCCGATCCCGTGCCTAGCGGTATACTAAGGCCATCGCCGGGAGCGTATGGTCACACAAACGATACAAACCGCTAATCACGTCGGCCGACAGGTCCGGAGTACGATCCGGCGGTTCTTCGGGTTCTCCACCAGCGTCGGCGGCGCGGCGGCGCTGCTCGGCATCGCGTACTTCGTGAGCCGGCTCCTGGCCCTGGTCCGCGACCGCATCCTGGCCACCGGATTCGGTGCCTCGGCGGAGCTCGACGTCTACTTCGCCGCGTTCCGGATTCCCGACTTCCTGTTCAACGTCCTGATCTTCGGCGCGATCTCGGCCGCGTTCATTCCCGTCTTCGCCGGCTACCTCGCGAAGAAACAGAAGCGGGTCGCCGACCGGGTCGGGTCGACGGTACTGACCGCGGCGACCATCCTGCTGCTTCTCACGGCCGGCCTCGCCTGGATTTTCGCGCCGCAGATCGCCCCGCTCGTGGCACCGGGCTTCACCGGCGAGCAACTCGGCCAGGTCACCGACCTCACCCGCGTGATGCTCCTTTCGCCGATCTTCTTCGGGATCGGCGGCATCTTCGGGAGCGTCCTCCACTCGCACCAGCGGTTCCTCGCCTATGCGACCGCGCCGCTCCTCTATAACCTCGGCATCATCGGCGGTGCGCTCGCGGCGCCGCAGCTGGGCCTGATCTACCTTGCCTGGGGTGTCGCGGCCGGCGCGTTCCTCCAGATGCTGATCCAGCTGATCGCCGGGCTCCGCACCGGCTTCTCGTTCCGGCCGTCGCTGCACCTCCGCCATCCCGGCGTGCGCCGCATCTTCTGGCTGATGATCCCGACCACGATCGGTGCGGGGATCCTCCAGATCAATTACCTGGTGGAGACGATCGTCGCCTCGACGCTCCAGCACGGCGCGCTCTCGCAGTTCTTCCTCGCGACCAGCCTTTCGATGGTGCCGGTCTCGGTGGTCGGCGCGAGCTTCGCCACGGCGGTGTTCCCGGTGCTCGCCAAAGCCGCCTCGACCAGGCAGACGGGCCTCTACGTGGAAAGCCTGGTGACGGTGATCCGGAAGATCCTCTTCGTGATCATCCCGGTGAGCATTGCGATCATGCTCCTCCGTGCCCAGATCGTCCGACTGGTCTACGGTGCCGGCCAGTTCGACTTCGAGGACACACGGTTCGTGACCAGCATCCTCGGCATCCTGGCCGTAAGCCTGTTCGCCCAGGCACTGATCCCGCTGCTCTCGAAGGCGTTCTACGCGATCCGGAACACCAAGACGCCGGTAGTGATCGCCGGTATCTCGATGCTCGTGAACGTATCCCTGGCGTTCCCGCTGGCCTCGCAGCTCGGGGTGGTCGGCCTGGCGGTCGCGTTCTCGTTCGCGTCGATCATCCAGCTGGCGCTGCTGTTCTTCTTCCTCTCCGGCAAGATCCCCGCGATCGAGGACCGGTCAATGCTGTCTGCCATCACCAGGATCGTGTTCTGCTCGCTTGTGGCCGGGGCGGCGATCTACGGCACGCTCTACGGGGTGGCCTACCTGATCGAGGACATCCAAAGCACCCAGACCGTGGCCTTCTTCTTCATCCAAGCCTCGCTTGCCTCGCTGGTCGGTGCCGGCGTCTACCTGATGCTCGCCTTCGCACTGAAGCTCCCCGAGGCCCGGCTGCTGATTCTCCGCGCCCGTCACCCGCTTTCCGCGGACGACTACTAGGTACCCCGACCGGCGTGGCCGCCTACCGTTCGGCCATCGCGGCGCTTTCGGCTACCATGGAAGAGAACGCCCATGGCACGGAGAACCGCAAAACGCACACGAAGCAGGAAGCCGGCCCGCTCGCGATCGCGGCGGACGAAGCCGGAACCGAAGCAGCCGCTTCTGGAGCCGGAAACGGCCCGCCGGGTGACCGGCGTATTGTTGCTGGCCTTTGCGGCGGTGCTCGCGTTCGCCCTGGTCGGTACCGGCGGCCCCGCCGGCTCCGCGTTGGCGCTTTGGGGCACGCAGGCGATCGGCGTCTCGGCCTGGCTGCTGCCTCCGGCCGCGGCGTATGCCGGTTACCGGCTGTACCGGCATGAGTCGCTGCCGCGGCATACGGTCGTCGGATTCGTGATATCGCTCGTCGCGCTGGCCGCATTGCTGCATCTCTTCGTGAAGGTGGACGAGCTCGAAGTCGCCCTGCGCGGCGAGTTCGGCGGCCTTCTCGGCTACGCGTTGACCGAGACCGCGGCCTACGCGGTCGGCGGATTGGTGGCGCTGATCGTCTTCGCGGCGCTGTTCGCGGTGGGGCTGCTCGTGATGACCAACCGTAAGCGTGCCGACGATTCGGTGATTCCCCAGCGCCCAGAACCCGCCGTTGTCCCCCGCCGTGAGCCGGTCCGCTCTTCGGCGGCGCCTCCGGCACCGAAACCGCGCTCGGCCGGGGATCCCGCGCCGGCGGCCGATTTCACGCCGCGGGTCGTGGACGCGGCCTGGGAACCGCCCCCGTTCTCGCTGCTCTCGGACGACACCTCGGAGGCGGATGCCGGCGATACCCGGCACATGGCGACGATCGTCGAACGAACGCTTGCGAACTTCAACATCGAGGCGAAGGTCGAGGGTGCCCGGGTCGGTCCGACCGTCACGCAGTTCGAGCTCCGGCCGGCACCCGGCGTGAAGGTCACCGAGATCACGCAGCGCACCAACGACCTGGCCCTGGCCCTGGCGGCCCATCCGATCCGGATCCAGGCACCGATTCCCGGCAAGTCGTCGGTCGGCGTGGAAGTACCGAACCGGAAGGCTGCGACGGTGCGGCTGCGCCAGCTCTTCGAGACGAATCAGTTCAAGAAGGGCGGCGCGCTGCCGCTGGCGCTCGGCCTCGACGTGTCCGGTCAGCCGGTGGTGACGGACCTCTCGGCGATGCCGCACCTCCTGATCGCCGGACAGACCGGTTCGGGAAAGTCCGTGGCGATCAACGCGATCCTGATGAGCCTGCTCTTCACGCACTCGCCGAAGCACCTGCGCTTGTTGCTGGTCGACCCGAAACGCGTGGAGCTTACCAACTACAACGACATCCCGCACTTGCTCGCCCCGGTGATCGTCGACCCGCCGAAGGTGGTCAACGCGTTGAAGTGGGTGGTATCCGAGATGGAACGCCGCTACCAGGTGTTCCAGGAGGCCGGCGCGCGGAACATCATCGAATACAACAAGGCGCACAAGAAGGAGGAGATGCCGTACCTGGTGATCGTGATCGACGAGTTGGCCGACCTGATGCAGGTGTCCGGCAAGGCGGTGGAGGGCGCCGTCACGAGGATCGCGCAGTTGGCCCGGGCGACCGGCATCCACCTGATCATCGCGACGCAGCGCCCGAGCACGAACGTGATCACCGGCGTGATCAAGGCAAACTTCCCGAGCCGGATCGCGTTCGCGGTAAGCTCGCTGGTGGACTCGCGAGTGATCCTGGATTCCGGCGGTGCGGATAAGCTGCTCGGCAAAGGCGACTCGTTGATGATGACGGCGAACACGCCGCAGCCGGTCCGGGTACAGGGGGCGTACGTCGAGACCCGCGAGGCGAACCAGCTGACCGACTTCCTCAAGGGCAAGGGCAAGCCGGTGTATGAGGAGTCGGTGACGGAGCGGCCGGCCACCGGTGCCGACGGCGGCGGGGACGGCGAGGGTTCCGACGACCCGATGTACGAGGAGGCCAAGGCGGAGGTGCTCCGGGCGAAGAAAGCCTCGACGTCATACCTCCAGCGGCGGCTCCGGATCGGCTACGGCCGTGCCGCCCGGCTGATCGACGCGCTTGAGGAGAACGGCGTGATCGGCCCCGGCGAGGGCGCGAAGCCGCGGCAGGTGCTGGTGGACGCCGAGGAATCGGAATAGAATGACCCGTTAGCTCCGGACTAACGAACGAACCTTCGAAAGAAAGGAACATCATGCCGCTTTGGGGTATTGTCATCTGCATCATCGCCGGCGCACTCGTTTTGTGGTTTCTCTGGTTCGTTCTCGATGGTGATGCGAACTGGCTCCTGAGCATGATCGCGAGCGCTGGGATCGGAGCAGCGATTACCGAATGGGTGATCGAGCCCGATGTGTTTTTCCTGACGTTTCTCTGGGTCAGTGCTGCGGTGATGGTAGTGTCGTTCCTGGTACTGCTCGCGGCCGCGATCGCTCTTGGCGAGATACCTGATTAGATGCAGGACCATGAGCTAGCGGCTTCGTGCTGCTACTTGCTCATCAGTCATCGAACCTTCGACAGAAAGGAACATCAATGGGTATCAATCGGACGGTTCTCCAGGAGACCCGGGCCAGGAGCGCACAGCCGTGCGCTCATCCCAAGACCACCACGATCGCCCGGGAGGTGGTACGGCGCGTCGAGAAAGGCGGTGGTGACATCGGTACGCTCAGTGGGTATGCCGGGCGCCACGAGCCGCTCTGGTGCCTCGACTGCGGTCACACCTTGACCGCTGCCGAGGTCGGAGCCGTGCGTCGGCGCACGGCGCGACAGAGGTTTGCGTGGCGGTTGTCCGTCGCGATCGTCTGCTCGGTCGCCGTCCTGGGGATGGGGTACGTGCTGGGGCAGGGTCTCGACGGCAGCAACTGGGACACCGGCGGTTGGCTCGCGAATTGGTTCTCCGGCACGCTCTTCCTGGTCATCGCCGCACTGTTCGGCCTGTCGTTGTCCCATGCTTTCGGCTCCCAGCCCGACTGAACTCCCAAGAGAGAGCCTTGCGGGTTCAACGGTAACTGCGCCCGGCGAATATCACTGTGTTAATCACACAGCCGACATTCGCCGGGCGTTTTCTCTTCGGATGTTGGCTTCAACACGGTACCGTACGAGTACAATCAAGGGTACGATTGTAAGCTAGCGATTCCAGGCTTGATGCCTGCCCGTTAGCGAACGCACCTTCGACAGAAAGGAAATCATGGATATTCTGGACGTAATGCAGTGGCCGGCCGGTCCCGTGCTGTTCATGCTCGCGATTTTCGCGGGGCTGCTGTTCTTCAGCAAAGGATTTCGTGAGGCGGCCTGGGACACCTTCGCCTGGGTGGTGAATGTGGCAGCGAACGTCATTAGGCCGACGCTCTACATAACCTTCTGGGTCTTCATGATCGGGGCTTTCGGAGCACTGGGCCTCATGAGCGTCGTTGACCTCGCGCTTCACCAGGAGTTCGTCACGTTGGGTGAGTTCTACGCCAACCCCTGGGAGTATCTGGCTGTCTTAGCAGGCATCAGTCTCTTCCTCAGCTTTCTCAGCCTCTTGAGCCAGATCGGCTACTGGCTTGACGGTCGGGATGTCTGGGGCTTCTCGGTTCTGAAGTACTCGAACGAGAAACGCCAGGGACCTTCGACGGAAAGGAAGTTATGCTGAGTCTTGCGCTGGAGCCTGTCCTTCTCAGCGTGTACGTCTACGCGGTCGCCGTGGGGACGTACAAGCTGTCTGGCAAGAAATCGATCCGGGACTCGATCTGGAACGTCTTCGCCTGGATGGTGAACGTGGTGACGAACCTCGTTGCTCCGTTCGTCGTTGGCATGGTGGCCGTAGCGGCTGTCGTGGGTATCGCGATGCCCTTCATGGCCATCGGAGAGTTCATACTCGACCAACGGGTCGTTTGGGTGGGTCAGGTGCTCACGGATCCCTTGGTCCTGAAGTTCATGGGAACTGTCAGCGCTTGCATCGGGGGATTCATCCTGCTCTTCATTGCAGCGGATCTCACCGATGAGCGATCCCCATCAGACACCCCATTCTCGGTTCTCGGATACCGGAATCCCTGACCATCATGTGCCCGGCGAACGTTATCGTGATTCATTTCACAGCCAACGTTCGCCGGGCCTTTTCTTGTTTTCTCATTCTCGACAGCGTGTGCCCGGGTCAGTACAGTAGATACACCATGGAGCAGCCCGAAGTAGACCCAAGATTCTTCAATCGGAGCGTGGATGCGGAGCCGATAGCGGTAATCGATCCCGAACTGTTCGATCGTTGTCATGCGATTGCCGCCCGCGTCACCCGGGATTGTCCCCGAGACAGGCTGATGGAGGCGCCGCTACCCGAAGGTACGCTGGCGGTCTCGTGTTTCGAGAGTACGGCCGGGCGAATCGTCCTGTTCACGCGGGAATCGTCGGATGGCCGGGTTTCCTCGCTCCAAGTGAACGAGAACACGGGGCCGTCCTCCGACCAAGTCGTCGGCACGATCCAGGGCAAAGACAGACTTGGCTTCTTGACGGAGCTTCGGGCGGCTACCGACGCAGACATCACCGAGTGGAGCGACCTCACCGCGGAGTGCGAGGCGAAGGGTGCGTTCCGAGCCATCCCGCGGACGTTCCACATCTACCAGGCGGCGTAACAACCGCTTCTTCCGGATGCGATATCCTAGTGATGTATGCCGCAATTCAAGAAACGAGAACTCAAAAGCGACCAGTCGCTCTCGGAGCAGATCAAGGCCGTCCGGCGGACGAGCCGGCTGACGTTCGAACAGATCGCCCGGGAGACGAAGATCCCGCAGAGGTACCTGAAGGCGCTGGAGAACGGTAAGTACGAGGAACTGCCGGCGGAGGTCTATGTCCGTGGCTTCCTTGAGAACTACGCCAAGTTCCTGGGGTTTCCGGAAGACGAGGTCCTGACGCAGTACAAACGGGAGCGGGGTATCTCGGGGCGGCAGCCACCGGCGTTGTCGCTGCCGAAGCGGTCGATCGAGCAGCCGCGGGTCACGATCACGCCGCGCACCTTGGGGTATGCCGCTGCCGCGGTGCTGCTGTTCTCCGTGGTCGGCTACCTGATCTCTCAGATCACGGGATTCGCGTCACCGCCGAACCTGGAGGTAGCCGCGCCGGCTGTCGACGCCCGGGTCGCCGACGAACGCGTGGAAGTCCGCGGCCAGACCGAACCGGATGCGCAGGTCTTCATCAACGACCAGCCGATTCCCACCGACACCGACGGCTCCTTCAACGAAATCGTGACGCTTCCGACCGGCACCAACTCGCTCCGGATCGTCGCCCGCGACCCGAACGGCCGCGAGCGGGTGGAGGTACGGTCCGTGGTGGTCGCGGCGGCGTCCCCCGGGGTGAACCCTACTTCGTCTCCGGAGGTCGCCGGTGCGCTGTTCATCCTCCGGGTCGGCCCGAACAGCGCGTTCGTGGAGCTCCAGGTCGACGGCAAGAACACGTTCAGCGGGTTGCTGACTCCCAATACCACCCAGACGTTCACCGCGCGCGAGCGGGTGCTTGTGACCACCTCTAACGGCGGCAGTACCCGGATGGTCGTGAACGGCGAAGACCAAGGTACGCTCGGCGAAGAAGGGCAATTCCGCCGCGGCGTGCAGTTCCTGGTCAGCGACTTCGTGACGCCCTCGCCGTCCCCGCGCCCTCAGGCGAATTGACGCTCGGTTGCGCCATCCTTGACAGATAGTATACATCTGTATACTATCTATTCATGCAAGCCGATAGCGCTATGGATGCTTGCAGTAAGCGACCGACCATAGTATGCTAGAAACCAACAATAACCGACCGAAAGGAGCACGGTATCATGGCAACAGTTGCCGCTGAAAAGCCCACCCCCAAGATGAAAGACGCCAAACCCGGAACCGACAACACGCTGCGCAAGGAAAAGGCGCAGGCGGTGGATATGGCGCTGGCGCAGATCGAGAAGCAGTTCGGCAAGGGCGCGATCATGCGGTTCGACGAGCATTCCAAGATAGTCGTGGAGACCATCCCGACCGGCTCCCTCGCGCTCGACCTGGCACTCGGGGTCGGCGGCATTCCCAAGGGCCGGATCATCGAGATTTACGGACCCGAGTCCAGCGGCAAGACCACGCTGGCCAGCCATATGATCGCGCAGGTACAGAAGACCGGCGGCCAAGCGGCCTTCATCGACGCGGAACACGCGTTCGATTCGGAATATGCCAAGAAACTCGGAGTCGACAT
Source organism: uncultured Candidatus Saccharibacteria bacterium (assembly GCA_964476895.1). Taxonomy (GTDB): domain Bacteria; phylum Patescibacteriota; class SICC01; order SICC01; family SICC01; genus JALYJZ01. Next base: position 8,791 of record CAYZCS010000030.1, read on the forward strand.
CGACGATCTTCTGATTTCCCAACCGGATGCCGGCGAACAGGCGCTCGACATCGCCGAGACGCTTGTGAAGAGCGGCGGTGTGGACGTGATCGTGGTCGATTCGGTGGCCGCGCTTACGCCACGCGCCGAGATCGAAGGCGAGATGGGCGATTCCCACATGGGGCTTCATGCCCGGCTGATGAGCCAGGCGCTCCGCAAGCTTACCGGCGTGATCTCCCGGTCGAACACCACGGTCATCTTCATCAACCAGATCCGGATGAAGATCGGTGTCATGTTCGGGAGTCCCGAGACCACGACCGGCGGTAACGCGCTCAAGTTCTACTCATCGGTCCGGCTCGACATCCGCCGCATCTCACAGATCAAGGACGGGGAGAACGTGATCGGAAACCGGACGCGGGTGAAGGTCGTGAAGAACAAGGTGGCTCCGCCGTTCAAGATGGCCGAGTTCGACATCATGTACGGAGCCGGCATCTCCCGCGAAGGAGACATCCTCGACCTCGGCGTGAACCAGGAAATCGTCGCCAAGTCAGGTTCGTGGTTCGAGTATGCCGGACAGAAACTCGGACAGGGCCGCGAAGCCGCGAAACAGTTCCTGAAGGACAACCCGAAGGTTGCTACCGAGATCGAGAAGAAGGTGCGCGAAGAAGCAGCTTCAAACTAGTCCGGCACTTTCCGCCATCCTGTCGAAAACGCTCTTTAGCTACTATGTCCTCATCATGTGAAGTTCCCGGTTTCTTGCTCCTAAGCGTTTTCGTACAGGAGTCGGAAGTACCGGACTGATCAAGCAGCCTCGTGCAGATAACAAAGATAGAGAAGCAAGAGAAACGGGATCGGTACAATCTGCATGCCGACGGGAAGTTCCTGATCGCGCTCGATGCCGGCGTGCTGACCGAGGCGGGGCTTTCCGAAGGCGACATCCTGACGAAGAAAGCGTTAACGGACCTTGAGCAGCGTGACCGCTTTGCCAAAGCACTGAACCGGGCATACCGGCTGCTGGCGCGCCGCTCGCACAGCACGGGAGAGCTTGCTCGAAAGCTGAAGGAACGCGGATTCAGTCCCGCGCTTGTCGGGGAAGTCTGTGCCCACCTCCAAAGGCTCGGCTACCTCGACGACCGGTCGTTCGCCCGGCAGTGGGTAGCCTTCAGGGGTATTTCCCGCGGCCCGCGCCTGCTTGCGGCCGAACTCCGGCAGCGCCGTGTTGCCGACGAGATTATCAGGGAGGCGCTCGGTGCGCATGGATCCGACCAGACGGAAACCGCCGCCGCCCTCGCCCGGCGGAGGCTTGAGCGGTTCCGCGGCATTCCACCCGACGAGGCGCGGCGAAAGGTGGGTGCGTTCCTGACCCGCCGCGGCTACGACTACGTTACGGTACGTACGGTGCTGGACGAGCTGTCGGTCAGCGAGTGATCCTGACCGGATCGCCCGGCTGGATCGAATGCTCCTCGGCCCATCCGGCGTTCACTTCGAGTACCCGATCCACCGGCCCCGGCGGACGGTAGCGCGGTAATTCCCCATCCGGCGTGCCAGGCTTTGGGGGTGGCACTTCGGCCGTCACGTCCGTGACCGTGTCTCTCCGGATCCATACGATGTCGATCGGAAACGTCACTCCTTTCATCCAGAAACTCGGGGTATCGGCCTCGGCATACACGAACAGCATGCCTTCGCCGTTGCCGAGCGACTCCCGTCCACCAAGTCCCCGCGCCTGCTTCTCTGCCGAGGCGGCGACCTCGGCCAGTACCTCGGCGCGGTCTATCCGGACCGTTACCCGGGCTTCGTCGGTGAGTTCGGGAGGGGTGGTAAGTATCACGGTAATCAGAGTAATCAATGCTGCTGCCAGGATAATCAACGCGGCGGTGATGACCGGATTGCGAAGCATCCGACGCCCGACCGTGCGGACCCGGTCACCGTTTATTCTAAACATCTGCCGAAGATTTGCCTGGAGCCTTCTCATGATGCAAAGTACCGGCCGTCAATCGCAGGTTGGTCGCCGGATGCATCAATAGTATCATCGAATGCTGGCCTAACCTTCAGCGTCAGGCTAGTTTGGAGATGCAGCTTAACTCTTCGTTCATCGCGGCCGTCCGGCCGGCTCACAAGGAGGAGCATATGCAGACGCAGGACCATGGGCTGGCCGGGGATCAAACGTCCGTGGACCGGGCGGCGCTGACGGTATTCGTCGTCGCACCCCCGGCGGCCCTCGCTACCGGTATCCGAAGGCTTTGGAAACGGGAGAAGATCAGCGGTACGGACCTCGCCATGCTGGCGGTCATGCACGTGATCGGCTCACTGGGAATTACCGTCGGCTACCACCGCATGCTGACCCATCAGGGCTTCAGAGCACGTCCCTGGCTACGGAAGCTCTTCACCGTGATGGGTTCGATGGCCGTCCAGGGGCAACCCAGCCACTGGGTCGGCGACCATCGGAAGCACCATGCGTTCACGGACCGGGAGGGAGATCCGCACAGTCCGCACCTCTCTTCGTTCCCGGGCATCCTGGGCAAGGCGGCCGGAATGGGTCATGCCCATGTCGGCTGGCTCTTCTCGATGGACCAGTCGTCGATCGAGAAGCACGCTCCGGACATCCTGAAGGATGAGGAGGTAATGGCAGTCGATCTACATTTCGGAAC
>CAYZCS010000031.1:0-10854 GCA_964476895.1 uncultured Candidatus Saccharibacteria bacterium
CGCGAGCTGGGTTCAGAACGTCGTGAGACAGTTCGGTCCCTATCTGTTGTGGGCGTTTGGAAACTTGAGGAAAGTCACTCCTAGTACGAGAGGACCGGAGTGAACGAACCGCTGGTGTGCCGGTTGTACCACCAGGTGCAGCGCCGGGTAGCTATGTTCGGACGGGATAACCGCTGAAAGCATCTAAGCGGGAAGCCCCCTCCAAGATGAGGTTTCCATGGAGTCTTCGGACTCCGGGAGGTCCCAGGGAGATAACCTGGTTGATAGGCGTCAGGTGTACGCGCTGTGAAGCGCTCAGCCGAGACGTACTAATGACCGATCGCATGTATTTATCCTTTCGTGAGTGCTTGCACTCGCGTAGCCTTGACTGACAGTGCCGGCAGCAGTGCCGGTCTGTTAACCGAACTTGTCGTCAGCACGCTGGTGACTCCAGCGCGGGGGCCACACCCGTTCCCATTCCGAACACGGCCGTTAAGCCCCGCAGCGCCGATGGTACTGGGCCGCTAGGGCCCGGGAGAGTAGGTCGTCACCGGCGTACTGCCGACAAGCACACCCTCGGGTTACGAAACGAGAAAACGCCCCTCATAGACGAGGGGCGTTTCGGTTGGCCGGGACGGCTAGCTTCGCTTGGCCTTCCGTTCCCGGTAGAACTGGGTGCCGTAGTAGGTGGCACTGGCCAGCAGGAAGACGAGGAAGGCGATCAGGCCGGCTTGACCCGTCTTCGGCAGGGCGGAGAAGTCGTCCTCGGCGTTGGTCACCGCCTTGACGGCACCGGTGGCCGGGACCGGAACGGGAGCCTCGACGGCTTCCTCTTCGTCTTCCGGAGGCGTCGGGATCTCGGCGGCCGTCGGCTCGACCTCGAAGGTCACGGTCTCCTGGTTGCCGTTATCGGTGGTGGCGGCCAGCTCGACCGTATGGGCCTTGCCGTCTTCGACGTTACCGATCTTCAGGGACTGGTTCCGAATCGTCGCGCTTTCCAGGTCCTTGCTCGCGGCCTCTTCGTCGCTGACGTTGGCAGGTTGCTCGTCGACCTTCACCGTATCGGTCACCGTACCGTCGACCGTCGCGGTCAGCGTGTCGATCGCACCGTTCGGTCGGGTGCCGTCGAACTCAAGGGCGAACGCGTCCACTTCGGCTTCGGTCGCCGAGACCTTGGTCAGGGCCAGGAACGGGGCGTTCGGATCGAAGGAGGTGAGCTTCGGGCAGCCGTCGGCCGTGCCGTCCGGACCCTTCGGTTCGTTCGGGCAGGCGTCCTTGTCGTCCGGTACGCCGTCACCGTCGGAGTCAGGCGGTGCCTGCGGTTCCGGTTCGGGTGCCGGCGGGCAGGAGGTGAACATGAAGCCCGCGACATCCTGGTAGCCCCAGCCGCTCTTGGCCGCACTGTCGCGTTCCGCGGCGCTCATGGTGTAGAAGTAGTCGGCGGCACCGTGGCTGTACGAACGGTAGAGGGGAGCGGTGTTAGCCGCCTGGTTCGGGTAGAGATACCCGGCGATTCCTTCGAAGACGTAGCCGTCATTGGCCGCCGCCCGGTCCCGCCATTCCGCACTGGTCGTGTAGAAGTGGTCTATGGCCGTGGGGCTCCAAAGCCGGTAGAAGGGAACCGTACCGGGTTTTTGGTCGGGGAACAGGTAGCCTGCCACGCCCTCGTACTTGTATCCGTGGGACGTGATGGCGGTGTTCCGTTCGCTGGCGCTTAGGGTGTAGAAGTGGTCTCCCTTGGTACCGGCGATCTTATTCAGGCGGTAGAAGGGGGCCGCGCCGTTGCTGCAGGAAGCCACGTTCCCGGGCAGGGACGGAGGAGCCGGCGGAGCCGGGGGCGGAGGAATCTTGCCGATCACCCAGCGGATCTCGACCGTCCGGTTCTTCGGCAGATGGAAATCGATGTACGGACCGGACTGGCCGGTGGGGTTCGGCTGGTAATCCTTCACCAGCCCGTTCAGGCCGATCGGGTTGATCTTCACCATCTCGTGGCCGGCCGGCATGATCAGGCGGACGCGGTAGAGCTGTCCCGGACCGGCGAACGTGCCGTCGGTCGGCAGGAAGGTCGGGCAGTTCCTGACCAGCGTCTCGCCGATATTGGCGCCGCCGGCAGGAGTGGTGATCCGCAGGGTGTTGTTGTCGTCGAGCTTATAGCCGTGGCAGTTCATCTTCGAATTCAGCTTGTTCACCCAGAACTGAACGTTACCCAGGCGGGCGTCGGCGCTTCCGCTCCGGTTACTGTCGATCGCTGAGATCAGCCGGATGTTCCCGTGGTCTCCCTGGTGGGCCTTCGCCGTCTCGACGAACGGACTCAGCAGGTTCCTGGCACCCAGGCCGTTGGCGATGGTATCCGGAGAGGTGAGGCTGCCGGTCGCGGCTTGGGCTTGCTCCCGGACGATCCTGGTGTCACTCCGGTCGATCACCGGAGACTTGGCCAGGTCCTTGGCCTTGATGGTAATCGGGTCCTCCTGGGCGGTCGTCACGCTCTTCACGTCATCGACGGTAAAGCGGTGGGAAGCTTCCGCGGCCACCTCTTCGCTACTCTGCGCGACACCCGGCTGTACACCGTTCCGTACCACGACCTTCACCTCATGTTCACCGGGGCGGAGAAGCTGCCGGTCGAAGCGGGCATTGGTCACGGCGTTCGCTCCCGAACGGGTGCTGCCGTATTGGAAACCGTAGGTGACGGTTTCCTTGCCGTCGAACTTCTTGCCTTTCTGGGTCCGTACGTCGATCAGCCGTCCGTCGAGGTAGACGTGCGTACTGAATGTCTGACGGCCCTGCTTCGGCTTGAAGGTGACCTCGACCGGGAAGTCTTCCCGTTCGATCGCGCCCGCTGCCGGGACCTCGATGGAAACTTCGTCCTTCGCGGGATCCGGTCCGGCGGCGAACGTGAGTGCCGCGGAAATCAATGCGATCGCGGCCAGTCCGGCGATCAACAGATGCGTATGGGAACCCCTGACCCAGCGGGCAAGGCTCGTGAAGTGGTTGGTCAGTGCGTGCATTGGTTTTGTTTCGCGGTGTTAGTTTTCGAAAATTGGATTATCTTACCATGTAAGTAACCTGGCGTCAACCCTCTTCCGCGTCCCATTGCTCACAGTCCACGGTGATCTCCCCGTTGGTACGGACATAGGCCCACTCCTCGCAGTGCCGGCCCTCGGCGGACTCGAGCTGTACCTTCTGGGTCTGGACGTACGAGGTCTGGGCGAAGGTGCTCACGGCGAAGACGATCCCGCCGGAAATCAGCGCAGCGGCCAGGATTCTGCGCGGGGTCGTATTGAGTTGGAAGTTCCGTTCCATGGTCTTAGAAGTGCGGGCGTATCCGGAGGTACTTTCGGATCGCGGCCTGTCCCCACATGATCAGTGACACGAGCACGTAGGAGCCCAGGAAGAGCAGGATATCGGCGATCGGGCGGAAGCCGGTCAGGTCCTGGATCCGGGAGCTGGTGGTACCGAGGTTCGCCAGGAAGAATTCGGCCCCGATGGCCGATTGTCGGACGATACCGGGGTAGGTCACTACCAGGGCGATCAGGACCAGGGCGACGATGACCCCGGTCCCCAGCAACATGGTCAGCAGCAAGTGCAGTGAATCACGGCTCATGATTTCCTCGACTTTTTGGCCAGGGCGGTTCGGGCGACGCCGCTGAATTCGATGGTGCGTGACAGGGCCCAGACCAACACGTAACTGATCGCGAAGAAGGTCAGGAACTTCAGGACGACACTTTCCGTTTCCAGGTAGGGGAGCCCGTTCACCAGGTTGGTAAGCCAGAATTCCCGGATGCCCGAGAGGTCCTCACTGGCACTTTGCCGGAATTGGGATACGGTGATGTACATATGGGCAAAGAAGGCCACGACCAGCGCGAGGAAAAGTTTACGGGCAGTCGGTGCGAAGATGTCTTTGAGTGTTTCCATGAAAATTGACTTATCATAGCTAAAAATAAGCCCTATGTCAAGACCCCGGAACATGCACCCTGTTGCAAAAAGCACTTAACTAAGCTATGATTTTGCGTTCCATGGAAACCAGTTCCCTCGCCAGCAAAGTTCTCGGTTCGCTGATCGTCATCGGCGCGGTGCTCATGAGCACAGGCTGCCTGGACCGTACGCCCGACCAGTCCGGCGTATTCACCACGGATGACGGTGGCGGTGACTGGCGTGCCATTCCCGATCTGACGGACCCCGAGGTGGAGGAGCCGGATACCTACCCGCCGCTTTCGGTGACGGCCGTGGGCGTGAATCCGGAGGTGCCGGAGCGGATCTTCGCCGGGACGGAGGACAACCTCTATCGCAGTACGGACGCCGGACGGTCATGGGAGGATATCACGGAGGCGCTCCCCGATACGGATGCCGTGGCGGTCCAGAAGATCGGCACCGATGCCCGGATTCCGGAAGCGGTGTACGTGGCCGGTGTCGCCCAGGGATACGGCAAGGTGTTCCGGAGCACGGACGGCGGACGCTCGTTCGAGGCCGTCTTCACCGGATCGGTCCCGCGGCGTGCCGCGACGTCCGTCGCGTTCGGTCCGGACCCCAATACCGTCTACGTCGGGGACCAGGAAGGGAACGTATACCGCTCACGGGACGGGGGCAGCACCTGGCAGCGCGTATTCTCGACGGAAACGGCCGTGACCGTATTGGCGTCCAGCGGTCAACACCTGTTCGCCGGCACGTTCGGCAGCGGGGTTTTCCACAGTCCTGACGGCGGGAACACCTTCACCCCCGTGAACACCGGACTGCCCAGGGGGTCGCAGACGGTCTGGGACATGGCGACCGGAAACGGCGGGCTGTATCTCGGAACGGACGAAGGGCTCTTCCTTACCCGTGATTTCGGGCAGAGCTGGGAAGGTATCGGCAATCCGTTCCCGGAGAACGCCGGCCGGGTCCAAGCAGTCGCCATCCAGGGACCGCAAGTATTCTTCGCCAGCGGGGCGGTAGTCTACCGGGTTCCTCCGGAAGGGGAGCGTTTCACGCCCCGGCAATTGGATCTGGTACGGAATGTCACCGATCTGGCGGCGGTATCCTCCGAGCGCCTCTATGCCGGTGGACATTACCGGGACTTCACCGCGTTCGAGCAGCTCATGCCCGGCTTCCCGCGAGTGAACATCAATCCGCAAGCACGCTAGGGAAGCCCGGCCGGGCGCCTTGACAGGAGTGCCTTTTTTTGTTATGGTAAAGCAATTTTTACGCTCCTATGTCCGCACTACTCGAACTCACTGTCATCACGCTTCTGGCGACCGCCATCGCCTTCCTATTGCAGGCGGTCCGCCAACCGCTGGTGGTGGCCTATATCGTCGCCGGTATCATCGCCGGGCCGTTCTTGTTCAACGTGATCCAGTCGTACGACGCGCTGCAGCTCTTCTCGAAGATCGGCATCATCATGTTGCTGTACATCGTGGGGCTCGGGCTCCGGCCGCAGGCATTGCGATCGGTCGGCCGGATCTCCGTAATCACCGGCCTCGGCCAGGTGATCTTTACGTCGGTGATCGGATTCGGGTTGGCTACCGCGCTCGGTCTGGCGATGCTCGAGGCATTCTACGTCGCGGTCGCCCTGACGTTCAGTAGCACGATCATCATCCTGAAACTCCTGTCCGACAAGGGCGATACCCACAAGCTGTACGGGCAGATCGCGATCGGATTCCTCCTCGTACAGGATATCGTCGCTACGCTCGCGCTGGTCTTCATCTCGACAGCCACGAGCCAGCAAGGCATGAGCTACGAGCAGCTTATCGGCGTCACGGCACTCAAGGGAGCGGGCCTCACTCTGGCGGCGTATCTTGCCAGCCGGTTCATCCTGCCGCCACTGACCCGGTTGGCCGCCAAGAGCCAGGAGCTGCTTTTCCTGCTTTCGATCTCCTGGGGACTTGGCATCGCTTCCGCGTTCTATCTGGCGGACTTTTCGGTCGAGGTCGGGGCCCTGATCGCCGGCATCGCGTTCGCGAGCTCTCCTTATGCCACGGAGGTGGCCTCGCGGATGCGCCCGCTCCGGGACTTCTTCATCGTACTGTTCTTCATCCTGCTCGGGGCGCAGATGAACATCGGCGATGTCCTCGCCGAACTTCCGCTCGCCCTGGTGCTCTCCGTGTTCGTACTGGTCGGTAACCCGATCATCGTGTACTGGCTGATGACCCGGCTTGGCTACAGCAGCCGGATCGGCTTCCAGGCCGGACTGACCGTCGCGCAGATCAGCGAATTCTCGCTGATCCTGGTCGCGCTCGGCCACGAGGTCGGCCATCTTTCGGATAACGTCGTGTCCCTGGTCACGCTGGTAGGCCTGATCACCATCGCCGGTTCTACCTACATGATCACGTATTCGGACCAGCTGTACCGGTTCCTGTCCCGCCGGATCCGGTTCCGGCACCCCTCGCCCAAGCAGTCCGAACGCGATCAGGAGAACGAGGCGATCCTGTTCGGGTACCACCGGGTGGGACATCGGTTCTTCCACACGCTCAACGAGAAAGGATTCCGCGTCACGGTGATAGACTTCGACCCCGAAGTCATCCGGAAGCTCGAGCTGCGCGGCGTGGATTGCCGGTACGGTGATGCGACGGACGTGGAGTTCCTCCAGGACATCGGGGTGGGATCCGCCCGGATCGTCGTCTCGACGCTGCCCGACTTCGAGAGCAACCTGCTGCTCGTGAAGACCGTCCGGCAGAACAACAAGAATGCCGTAGTTATCGCGCTTTCGCACAGCGTGGCCCAGACCGAGGCGCTCTACCGGCACGGGGCCAGCTACGCCCTGATGCCGCACTACCTCGGTGCGGAATACGCCAGCAAGATGATCCGCCGCTTCGGCCTCGATCACGAGAAATACAGCCGCCACCGCTCCCGCCATCTCAAGACGCTCAAGAAACAACCGTCCGCCTCGTAGCCTTGCGTGCCTGCACCCGCCTCAGTACACTGGTTCCGTAGTAACCACCGTTAATCACCACGCCCTGGACGTGCCGGGGCTCATTATTCTGAACGAACATGGCCGCCAAATCCCAAAACAAGGAATCGTTCGCGACGCTGCTTGAGAACGCGGCACCGATCCGACTCGCTCCCGGCGAGGTGATCGAAGCCAACGTCGTTACCAAGAGTAAGAGCGAACTCTGGGTCGACATCAAGGGACTGGCGACCGGCTACGTTCCGGCCCGTGAGATCGGTGACCAGCGGACGCTCACGAAACTCACCGTCGGCGATACCGTCTACGCTTCGGTCCTGACACTGGAGAACGATGACGGATACGTGATCCTTTCCATCCGCCGGGCGCAGCGGGACCGCACCTGGACGGACCTGGAGGCCAGGCTCGACGCCAAGGAAGCGTTCGAGGCGACCGTTACGGATGCCAACACCGGCGGGCTCCTGCTCGACGTGGATGGGATCCGCGGGTTCCTGCCCGTTTCGCAGCTGGTCCCGGAGCACTATCCGCGCGTGTCCGGCGGCGACCGCGACCTGATCCTGGAGAAACTCCGCCAGTTCATCGGCCAGCCGCTCAAGGTGCAGATCCTCGACCTCGACAAGGTCGAGAACAAGCTGATCCTTTCCGAAAAGCTGGCCCGTACGCATGAGACCGTGGAATCGCTCGCCAAGTATTCGGAAGGCGACGTAGTCAAGGGCAAGATCACCGGCGTGGTGGACTTCGGCGCGTTCGTCAGCTTCGACGACGGCCTGGAAGGCCTGATCCACATCTCCGAGATCGACTGGAACCGGGTCGACAATCCGCGCGACCATCTGTCGGTCGGCCAGGAAATCGAGGCCAAGATCGTCGGCATCGAAGGAGCGAAGGTATCCCTTTCGGTGAAACGACTCAAGGAAGACCCGTGGGCGAAGGCAGCCGCGAAGTACAAGCCGGGGCAGAAGGTGACAGGCACCGTCGAGCGGGTCACGCCGTTCGGGGCGTTCGTGGACCTGGGCGACGACATCGCCGGCCTGGCCCACGTCTCGGAGCTCGCCGAAGAACATGTGGAGAACCCTACCGAGGTGGTCGAGGTCGGCTCGGAGTACGAGTTCCTCGTCCTGGCGATCGATCCCGACGCGCACCGGATCGCGCTGTCCATCAAGGGACTGAAGAATCCGGAAGAGGCCGTGAAGAAGGCGGCCGCCGCGCCGGCCGGCAAATCATCCGATGCCGCCAAGGATCTCTCGGCACTTCCGGAGGGAATTCTCGGTAAATTGTCGGAAGCAGGCTACGGGGACCTGGCGAAGCTCAAGGGCGCGACGCTCGAGGAACTGGAAGCGCTGCCGGGCATCGGCAAGGTCAGCGCCAAGAAGATCAAGGATACGATCGGGTAGCACAAGCCGTTTTCCCGTTATGTACGAACCCTCATGGCTGGTACGCTATAAGGTATGGCTGAATCAGCACAATCCGTCGTGAAGCTTCCGGGCGTCGTCTCGGTGAAGGAGCTTGCCGAAGCGATCGGTAAGCCCGTTCCGGCCGTGATGGGGGAGCTCATGAAAAACGGCGTGATGGCAACGATAAACGAGGATATCGACTACGAGACCGCGGCGATCATCGCCGGGGACCTGGGGGTGGCGGTCGAACGGCTGCCGGACGAGACGGAAGCAGCCGATGTCTCCCGCAAGCCGACCGAAGGCCAGCCCCGCCCGCCGATCGTAGCCGTGCTCGGGCACGTGGATCACGGCAAGACCTCGCTGCTCGACGCGATCCAGCAGACGGACGTGGTGGCGGGGGAATCCGGCGGCATCACCCAGCACATCGGCGCCTACCAGGTCGAGGCCACGCCGAAGGGCGGGGGCAAGAAACGGCCGATCACCTTCCTGGATACGCCGGGACACGAGGCCTTTACCGCGATGCGTGCCCACGGCACCAAGATGACCGACGTCGCGATCCTGGTGATCGCCGCGGATGACGGCGTGAAGCCGCAGACCAAGGAGGCGGTGGAGCACATCAAGGCGGCCGGCGTGCCGTTCGTGGTGGCGGTCACCAAGGTCGATGCCGAGGGTGCCGATCCGAACAAGGCCAAGCAAGGCCTGGCGGAGCTCGACGTGGTCGCGGAAGACTGGGGTGGCGACGCCGTCTTCGTCGAGACGTCGAGCAAGACCGGACAGGGCATCCCCGAGCTGCTCGAGATGGTGCTGCTGGTCTCCGATATCGCCAAACCGGTCGGGGATCCCAAGGGTGACCTCTCCGGCGTAGTGATCGAATCACGCCTGTCCCGGGCCAAGGGTCCGGTAGCGACGATCCTGGTCCAGAACGGGACGCTCCGGGTCGGTGACCACCTGGTAATCGAAGACGTTACCGGCCGTGTCCGGTTGATGGAGGACTGGCGGGGGAAACGGCTCGAAGCGGCCGGACCGGGCACGCCGGCGCAAGTCGCCGGATTGTCCGGCGCACCGAGTTTCGGGGCCGGCGTAACCGGAGCCGGCAGCGAGCAGGAGGCCAGGAAGCAGGCGAGCGCCAACATGCGCCGCCGTCATGCCCGTCGGGTGGAGAAGCCGGCGCTGTCCATGGAAGCGATCAAGCGGGCGGTAGATGCCGGAAAGGTGACGCAGCTCCCCGTGGTACTGGTGGCCGACGTCAAGGGATCCCTCGAGGCGATCGAGGGCAGCTTGGCGAAAATTCCCCAGGACGAAGTCGCGGTCCAGCTGGTACACACCGGCATCGGTTCGATCACTGAATCGGTCATCCGCCAGGCGGAAAGCTCGAAGGCGATGATCGTCGGGTTCAAGGCGCGGGTCGAACCGGCAGCGAAGAAGCTCGCCCAAGGGCTCGATATCCGGATCGCCACCTACGACGTGATTTACGAACTCTTGGACGACTTGAAGTCGGCATTGGAGGCGCTCCTGCCGCCCGAGGTCATCGTCAACGAAGTCGGGAAGGGGACCGTCCTGGCGATTTTCCGGACCACCAAGGAAAGCCAGATCATCGGCTGCAAGGTGGAGGATGGAAAGTTCGTGCCCGGGACGGAGTACCGGGTGGACGGGACGGATACGGAAGGCAAAGTGAAGACGTTGCGCCGGGTCGACGAAGAGGTCCAGGAGGTCTCGGCCGGAACGGAGTGCGGACTGACGATCGTCGGTCCACGGGTCGAAGAGGGCCAGCGGATCACGTTGCTCCGGCGTCTCGAAAAGAAACGGAAGTTGCCATGAGCGCGAGACTGGAGAAGGTCAACGCGTTGCTTGCCAGGGAACTCAATGCTGCCCTCGCCAAGCGCGGAGTTAGTGAAGACGGTCTTGTGACCGTGACCGCGGTAGAGGTCACGGCGGACCTCAAGCAGGCCGATTGCTGGGTGAGCATCATTCCCGAGACCAAGGAGGCCTGGCGGGCACTGAAGGAGGCGCTGCCCGAACTGCAGCGGCACGTTGCCGGACGGCTCACGCTCAAGTTCACGCCGAAGCTGCGGGTCCGCAGGGACGAAGGGGCGGTCAATGCCGGGCGGATAACCGAACTGCTGCAGAGATGATCCCGCGGCCTCGTCTCCTGGGGGCGATCAGCACTCTTGAGCGGGCGAAGGCTCCGGTGTTGGTGTGCCACGAACGGCCGGACGGTGACGCGATCGGTTCGACGCTGGGGCTGGGCCTGCTCCTGGAGGCGCAGGGTGCCGAGGTCCAGTTCGCCTGCGTGGACCCTGCTCCCTCCCAGTATCGCTTCCTGCATGGCAGTGAGCGGTTCACCGAACGACCCGACTTCCGGAAGGCCGACCTGCTGGTCGTCCTCGATTGCCCGACCGATGAGAAGAGTGCCCTGGACATCGCGAAACTGGCCAAGCGGATGCCCGTCGTGGACATCGATCACCATCCCAAGCGTACGAGTCCCCGCGACCGGCGGCTCGCCGTCTATGACGACCGATCGTCGTCCGCGGCCGAGATGGTGTATGAACTTGCCCGTGAGGGCGGATGGCGGTTCTCGCGCCCCTCGGCGACGGCGCTGCTGACCGGCAG
>CAYZCS010000032.1:0-10592 GCA_964476895.1 uncultured Candidatus Saccharibacteria bacterium
CGATTCCCTTAATATTCAGGTAATCATCGACCGCACCGATCGCCCCGACCGCGACCAGCGTGAAAAGCGGTAGCCAGGTCTCGCCGCGATCCATGTTGAACGCCAGCGTCACAAGGGCGACGGTCACCCAGATCAGGAGGCCGCCCATGGTGGGCGTGCCCGCCTTGGCGGCATGGAGCTCCTTGAAAACCGGAGCGTCGCCGCCCACGCCGGTGGTTCGGAGTCGTTTCCCGAGGCTGTACTTATACAGCACGTGGGTCCACGCCGGCGTCGCCAGCATGGCTACGCCGAACGCCGCCGTCGCAAGCAGGAAGATGTTCGTCAGGTGGATGGTTTCCATGTGTGTTTCGTTACCATTCTATCCCCTCGTGCCGCCGTGTTCTATGAGATGGCGCCGGTCGCGCGGATCCTTGAGCAGGGCCGCGACCGTCCGCTCCAACCGCATGGCACGGGACCCCTTCACGAGCACGCTGCCGCCGCGCCCAACCAGCCGGGCCGCTTCGTCGGCGTTACCGGCGATGTGGATCGACGACTGGGCCAGGCCTGCTTCCTTGGCCGCTTCCGCGATCAGCAGTGCCGACTCCCCCACCACCACGAGTTCGTCCACCAGCGTGGCAGCCGCCGCGCCGACCTTCCGGTGGCCGGCCACGGAAGCGTCGCCGAGCTCCTTCATGTCCCCGAGGACCGCCCGGCGGGGAGGCGGGAAGTGCTGGAGCGTCTCCAGTGAGGCGATCACCGCTTCCGGCGACGCGTTGTAGCTGTCGTCCAGGATCGTCCGGCCCTCAGCCCCGTTGAAGACGCGGAGCCGGCCCGGCGGGGGTGTCCAAGAGGACACGACCTTCGCGGATTCCGCCAGCGGGATGTCGAGCGCGTCGGCAGCCGCGATCGCGGCTGCCATGCCCGCCAGGAGCGGGCGCCCATGCACGGCCGCCCGGAACCGGACCGCCTCGGCGCCGGAGATCGACAGTGCCACCCGATACCCGGTCCGTTCGTGCTCGATGCCCGTCAGCTGGTAATGCGCCTCTTCCGATTCCCCGTAGAACCGGACCTTCGCCGGGGTCAGGGAGCGCATCGCGCGCACCCGCGGATCGTCATGGTTCAGCACGGCCACGCCGCTCGTCTTGAGCTTCCGGACCAGCCAGGCTTTCTCCTCCGCGATCTCTTCGATCGAATCATAGGACTCACGGTGGACGTTCCGGACGTTGGTCACCAGGGCCACGTCGGGACGTACGAGACCCGCCAGGTGACGCATGTCGCCCGGCTTGTCGGCGGCCAGTTCCAGCACCAGCACCTCGGGATAGTCCTGGAGCCCGGCGAGCCCGAACAGGCCCTTCGCGAACACGACCGGCCACCCCACGACCGACCGCGGCAGGCGCTGCCCGAGTATCGTCAGCGGCACGCCGACCTCCGTGTTGTAGTTCCCTTCCGTCTTGCGGATCCGGTACCGCGAGGCGAGCATCGTCGCGGTCAGCTCCTTGGTCGTCGTCTTGCCGACGCTGCCCGTCACCGCCACTACCGTCGGGCGGTAGCGAAGCAGCGTCGCCCGGGCCAGCCAGTCCAGGAGCGTTACCAGGATGCGCCGTAGAAACCGCATCAGCGTGGCGGCACGTTATAGTACTGGAGCAGGTATTCCGCGATATCGCCGAACGTCGGCGCGGCCGACTCTTCCGCATACGTCACGCCTTGCGGGCGGTCGATCTTCACCAGCATCACGAACCTCGGATTCTCCGCCGGCGCGAAGCCGACGAAGTTGCCGATCGTCACCCCTTCCTCGTAGGCGCCGCCCGAGGCGATCTGGGCCGTACCGGTCTTGCCCGCGACCCGGTAGCCGGAAACCCCGGCCGGGCGCCCGGCACCGGCCTCGACTACCCGGACCATCATCCCGGTGATCTGCGAGGCCGCTTGGGCGGAAACCGTCTGCCGGACGACCTTCGGTTCGGTCGCCTCCACCGTGCCGTCCCGATGCTGGATCCGGTCCACGATATGCGGTTGCACGAGCTTCCCCTGGTTGGCGAAGCTGGCGACCGCGGTAAGCAGCTGGATCGGCGTGACGGAGATGCCTTGTCCGAACGACATCGTCGCAAGCTGCACCTCGCTGAGTCCGGACAACGGTGGCACGGACGGCGTTACCTCGCCGGCCAGCTCCACTCCGGACGGCGTGCCGAATCCGAACCGCTTGACGTACTCGTAGAACCGCTGGCTGCCGAGCCGCTGCATCACCTGCACCATCCCGACGTTGTCCGAGCGCTCGATCACCTGCGTGGCGGTCTCATCGCCGTACGGCCGCCGCTCGGCGTTGAAGATCTCCCGGTCGCCGACCTTGATCGAAGCCGTGCCCTTGAACATCGTGTCCGGCGTGACCGCGCCCGTATCCAGCGCCGAGGCCATCACCACCGTCTTGAAGGTCGATCCCGGCTCGTACGTGCCGGAGATCGCCTGATTCGTGTAGTTCCCCACGTCGTAGACGGGATACCGGTTCGGATCGAATGCGGGACGCGACGCCATCGCCACGATGCCGCCGGTGGACGGATCCATTACGATAATGCTGCCGCCGGACGCGCTGAACTTCTCCATCGCCGCATCGAGCGCTTCCTCGACCTTGAACTGGACGTTCCGATCGAGCGTCAGCACGATCGTGTCGCCGTCCCGGGGCGGCGTGTAGCTGGCCACGCCGAGCGCCAGCTCCTGGCCGGTGGCGTTCCGCGCCTGGCCGACCGAGCCGACCGAGCCCTTGAGGATGTCGTCGAAGTAGCCCTCGATCCCGTACTGGCCCTCGCCCTCATCGTTCACGAACCCGAGTACCTGTGCCGCCAGCCGGTCCTCCGGGTAGAAGCGGGCGGGCTCAGGCTGCAGGTACACGCCGGGGAGCGCCAGCGATTCCAGCTCCTTCGAGCGGTCGTACCCCACCGTGCCGAGCGGCGGGATGTACAGCTTGTCGTTGTTGATCTCTTCCAGCACCAGGTTCGGCTCGATCTCGAGCACGCGGCCCAGCTCCTCGGCGGTCCGTTCCTTCTCGGTGACCTGGCTCGGGACGACGTTGACCGCGAAGTTCGTCCGGTTGGTCGCCAGCGGGTACGTCGCCGTCGACGACCCGTCCTTCACCAGGACCTGGCCGCGACGGCCGATCAGTTCCTTCTGCTGGTACTGCTGCTCCTTGGCGAGCGCCTGGTAGGTCGGATGCTCAAGCACCTGCTTCTGCACCAGCCGCAGCCCGAGGAATGAGATCGCCAGCGTAAAAGCCAGGCTGAGGAACATCAGCCTGCGCCGTTGGGTGCCTTGGTGCGAGGGTTCGGCCATCATCGTATGGGTTTGTTTATGCCTCTCCATTGTAGAGGACTGAGCGGCGCCTCGGGACGGAACCTGGCCGGGTACGAAAGACCGTCTTCAGGCACGGACTTCCTGAAGACGGCCGTCCGGCACGTGGCCGTTACGACGCGTAGGCGTTCGCCGACGTGGCGCCGGCGCGAAGCCCCTGCCCGTCCGCGGACTTCTTGATCTGCTGCAGTGACTGCAGCCGCGCCGCCTCGGTCGACAACCGCTCGTTCTGGGCGGTAATCTCCGCCTTCTGGGCCTCCATCGCCTTCAGCTGCAGGTTCTGGGTCGAGACCCGGTTGGACTGCACCAGATAGAAGAGGGCCAATACGCCGAGCGCGACCACGAAGACGAAACGTACCGTGACCGGTCCCACGCGGACACCGCTCCGCCGGAGCGTCCGTTGCCGGGCTCCGACCGTCTGATTCGTTGCGGTAATCGTCAACATGCGCTTTTCCTCCTGCTCCCTTGGTTTGTTTAGTGTGTTTCCTCACACCTTTTCCGCGGCGCGGAGCTTGGCGCTCCGGGCGCGGGGATTTCCGAGCACCTCCTCGCGCGGCGGGACGATCACTTTCTTGTGCATCGGCCGCAACGCAGGTGCGCTCTTGAAATACCGTTTGACGATCCGGTCTTCCAGCGAGTGGAAGCTGATGACGAGCAGTCTCCCGTGAGTTGCCAGCGCCCCCTCAAGGGCCGGCAACCCGCGTTCGAGCTCGCCGAGCTCGTCGTTGACCGCGATCCGAAGGGCCTGGAACGTCTTGGTGGCCGGGTGGATCTTCCGGCCCCGGCGCGGAACCACCTGCGCCACCGTCTCGGCCAATGCCGTGGTAGTGCGCGGCTTCGCCGCCTTCAGCGCTTTGGCGACGCGCCGTGAGGCGCGCTCCTCGCCGTACTGATAGACCAGGTCGGCGAGGTCCGGCTCCGGCGTGCGGGCGATCAATTCCGCGGCGGTCGGCGCGTCGGACTCCGGGTCGAACCGGAGGTCGAGCGGCGCGTCCGCCTGGAACGAAAAGCCGCGGGCGGCCAGTTGCCAGGACGAGTAGCCGAGGTCGAGAAGGACCGCCTGGGGCGAGACGCCGGGCGCCAGCTTCGGCAGGTCGGCGTAGCTTCCCTGCCGCAGCGTGACCCGTCGCTCGAACCGGGCGAGGCGTCCTTCCGCCATGGCCAGACTCTTTGGATCGCGGTCGATACCGATCAGCCGGATCTTCGGGAACCGTTCCAGGAGCGCGGCGGCATGGCCGCCGAGTCCCACGGTTCCGTCCACGATCACGGCGTCGGTCTCTAACCGAGCCCTAAAATCAGGATCGTCAGTAAGGTGCGCGAGCACCGCATCGAGCATGACTGGCTCGTGCGATGGCTCGGGTGCCTCAGACACCCGGGAAGCGGTATTCCCGAAACGGTGCATTTGTTTTTAGCGTACCGCCTTCCGGCTGTCTGTGCGTGTTTGGTAAGGTAAGTTTCCTTCGGGCGCCCCCTTGGAGCGCCCGAAAGAACGTTTTTGCTTTTTCTTTTTGATCCCCGACGAACCGAGGAGATAAAAGCGTTTTTGTTTTGCTCGCCGTCCCGCGTGCGGGACGGTTCAAAGCCTAAGGTTGTTAAATGCCGAGGTCGGTCAGCTCCGGACCGAGCTCGTCGAGATCGGTTTCCCGGCGCTGTTCGCGCCAACGGGCCGCGGGCCAGATTTCGACCCGGTTATACAGCCCGGCCACGACGGCCTCGGCAGGCCTGCCACCTTCGGTGGCGAGACCGGCGTACTCCCTGAGATGCGGCGGAAGGAGGATCCTTCCCTGCCGGTCAGGGGTTACGACGGTCGCACCAGCGAGCAAAGTCCGCTGTGCGGCGCGGGCTACTTTGGATGAGATCGAGGGCAAGGCGGCCAGCTTTTCAGCCAGCGGCTTCCACGCTTCCTGCGTGAACAGGTAGAGGCATTTCTCGTTCCCCTTGGTCACGACGGCCCCTTCCTTTTGGAGCTTGGCGCGGAACTTGGCCGGGAGCGCCAGGCGTCCCTTCCCATCCATCTTGTGAACGTACTCTCCGAGGAACAGCGTGTGTGTGGTCGACCAGACGCCTGCGTCGGCGCCTTTTTCGATGTCTGCCTGGTGTCGCGTGTCATTCATGAGTTATCCACAGTTATCCACCACTTTTCCCCACTCATCACCACCTCGCAGGCATAATACACCACCCGTCCCCCACTGTCTAGGGGAATTAAAAAACCGGATGTGCCTGGCGGACATCCGGAGTTGCGAGTATGGAAACGTTACGCGCTGATCTTGCTGTCGAGGTAGTCGGCGAGCTCGGCGATCTTCACCCGCTCCTGCTTCTGGGAATCACGGTCGCGGACCGTGACCGCCTCGTCCTCGAGCGAGTCGAAGTCCACCGTGCAGCAGAACGGCGTGCCGATCTCGTCCTGGCGGCGGTAGCGCTTGCCGATCGATCCCGTCACGTCGTAGTCGACCTGGAACCGCTGTGCCAATCCGTCCCGCACTGTGCCGGCCAGCTTCGCCAGCTCCGGCTTGTTCATCAGCGGCAACACCGCGGCGGACACCGGCGCGATCGACGGCTTGAGCTTGAGCACCGTCCGCACGTCACCTTTCTCGTCCGGCTCCTCCACGTAGGCGTCGCAGAGCACCGTGAAGACGATCCGGTCCACGCCGCAGGACGGCTCGATCACGTACGGCAGGTACTTCTCCCCCGGCGCCTCGTCAAAGTACGTGAGGTCCTTGCCGGAGACCTTCTGGTGCTGCGTCAGGTCGAAATCGGTCCGGTTGGCGACGCCTTCGAGTTCACTCCACCCGAACGGGAACTCGTACTCGATGTCGCTCGTCCCGGCCGAATAGTGGCTGAGCTCGTCCTTCGTGTGCGGACGGAGCTTCAGCTTCTTCTTGTCGACACCGAGCACGTCCACGTACCACCGCATCCGTTCTTTCTGCCACCACTCGTGCCACTGCTTGGCCTCGTCCGGCTTCGTGAAGAACTCGATCTCCATCTGTTCGAACTCGCGCATCCGGAATATGAACTTGCCCGGCGTGATCTCGTTTCGGAACGCCTTCCCGATCTGGGCGATCCCGAACGGGAGTTTCTTGCGCGTCGTCGCCTGGACCTCCTTGTAGTCGACGAAGATGCCCTGCGCGGTCTCGGGGCGGAGGTAGATCGCCGCATCGTCGGCAGCGGGGCCCGAGGCGTCGACCGGTCCCGCGTGCGTCTTGAACATCAGGTTGAAGCTGCGGACATCCGTCCAGTCGGCCTTCTTCCCTTCCGGCGTCGTGATCTCGTTCTCCTCGAAGATCTTGGTCAGGTCCTCGTTGCTCAGCCCCTCGACCTTGAGCCCGAGCTGGTCCTCGATCAGGTGGTCGGCGCGGTACCGCTTCTTGCTGATTTTGTCGTCGACCAGGGCGTCGGCGAAGTTCGCGGTGTGGCCGGAGGCTTCCCAGACCTTCGGGTGCATCAGGATCGAGGCATCGAGCCCAACCATGTTGTCCATCAGCTGGACGTTCGCCTTCCACCAGGCGTCCTTGATCCGCTGCTTGAGCAGCGCGCCGTAGTGGCCGTAGTCGTACGTGCCCTGGAGGCCGCCGTAGATCTCGGAGCCGCCGAACAGGAATCCGCGCCGCTTGGCGAGGTTCGCGACTTTCTCCATGGTGACTGCGTGGTCGGTCTTTTTCTTGGCTGCCATACGGTACCCAGTCTAGCGGACTTCGGCGACGTTACCCTACCCTCGTCCTACGAGATTCAGGAACCGGCGGCTCCGCGGCTCGCGTTCAAGCGTGTAGTGCACCAGCCGCTCCAGCAAGTTCGATATCTCCCGCTGCACGGGTTCCCGGACCATGATTCCGGTCACCTCGGTGAACGGACGCTCGGAGAACGCCCGGAGGAGCTTCACTGCCTCGGGACTGACGCCAATCGCCTCCGGCTCCACGGCCACGCAGCCCTTGCAGAGCACGCCGCCCAGCCCCGGCGAGAACGCGAGATCGGCCGGATATAACTTCCGGCCGCACTCCACGCAGGCGTAGAGGTCCGGCCGGAAGCCGGCCAGCGTGATCGTCTGCCACTGGTAGTAGTCGGCGACCAGGCGCGGCGGGTGTCCGCCCTCGAGCGCCGCAAACGCGGCCCGCACCAGCGACGGCACCCGGCGCGAAGCGTCCTCGTCGGCGTTGAGCTTGCCCACCAACTCGGAGAGGTAGCTCGCCACGGACATCCGGTCGAAGTCGGAACGGATGCCCTGGTAGTGGCTGAGCGCCTTGGCGCCGGCGATCACCGGCAGGTCCCCCCGCCCCTTCGCCAGCAGCAGGTCCACGTACGTGAACGGCTCGAGGTGTCCGGCAAGCTTGGAGCGAATCTTCCGCACGCCGCGCGCCACCGCCCGGAGCTTGCCGCGGTCGTCGGAGAAGATCTCCAGGATCCGGTCGGCCTCGCCGACGTTGATGGTCCGGAGCACGATGCCTTTGGTTTTGGTGAGACTCATGGGGGTCGTTACGGGTACAGTCTACGGGAGTTTACGGAGATCGAGGTAGTCGGGCAGGTCCGAGGCCAGGAGCGACGGCCCCTTGTCCGCTTCCGCCCGTTCAGACGCCTCCTTCACCGCGGCAGCCGCGTGCTTCGCCGCCTCGAGCGGCTCCAAGCCGCGCGCCAGCAGCGCACCGACCACGCCGGTCAGCACGTCCCCGGTTCCCGCCTTCGCCAGGAACGGCGAGCCGCCTTCGACCTCGACCACCGTCTTGCCGTCGCTCACGTGGTCGATCGGTCCCTTGGCGAGAATCGTCACGCCAAGGTCGGCGGCCAGTTCCTTGATCGTGCCGTGCGCCCGGGCATCCGGGTCGCCTGCCAGCAAGCCGTACTCCTCGCGGTTCGGAGTGAGGACAACTTTCTTGTTCTCGAAGAGCTTCTCGGGATGGCGCTCTTCCGCGACGATCCTGAGCGCGTCGGCGTCGATGACCAACGGCCCCTCGAAATCCTCTAGCACGGATTCCAGGAACTTCCGGGCGCTGCCCTCGGTCGTGAGACCGGAACCGATCGCTACCGGGTACTCCCGGAACGGCGACAGGTCGCCGTGATGCGACTTGTCGAACTCCGGGCCATCGAGCCGGATTGTCACCGCATCGGGATACGCTACCAGGACCGCGTCGGCGGCCCGGGCCGGGGCCGCGGCCACCAGGAGATCCAAGCCGGTCCGGAGCGCACCACCGGCCGCCAGCACGGCCGCCCCCGCGAACCGGGCAGAGCCGGCCAAGAGCAGGAGCTTGCCCCACTCCCCTTTCGCGAGCTTCTCGGAGCGCTCAGTGAGCTTCATATTCCAAGACTAGCACGTCCACGCCCGAAGCCAGGCCTCGGGCGTGGACTTTCCAAGGGCCTGATCTTACTTCCCGACGACCCGCTTGACGATGTCGCGGGCGCCGTCGACCGACGTCTCGATGGATGAGGCGACCGCCTGGACGGCATCCTCGCTCACTTCTTTCGCACCGTCGATCGCACCGACCACGGCCGCTTCGGTAGCCTTGCCGACGTCCCCGCCGACCGATTGCACCGCGTCGACCGAGCCGCGCACGGCCGCGACACCGGCGGACCCCACGTCCTGGCCGGTCTCCTGGGCCGTCTTCACGGTCTGCTGCGCGACGTCACGGATGCCCTGCTCCGTATCGACCGCACTGCCGGAAACCGCCTGCACGATGCTGGAAACGACCTTCTGGGTAGATTCCGCGCCGGTAGCGCCGACCTCGGCCGCGGACTTCAGTGCCGTGCTTACCAATTCGGTCGGTACCTTGAGAGCGGTCCCGCCTACCTGGCCAGCACCCTGCAGCGTCTCCGTGGCTACCCGCGTGACGGAATCGACCAGTGCCACGCCAACGTCACCGGCACCCTGCACGGCTCCGACGACCGCGTTACGAACGTTATCTGCGATACCCATATGATCCTCCTTGTCTTTTGTTATATGTTTTACCGAACCCGCCAGGCACGGCTTTAGGCTTATGCTAACGCATCAAGAGAGCATTGCAAGAAGCACGGATTACCCCCGTGCTACGCCGCATTTTCGCGGTATGCTCGCGCCGACGCCGGATTCTCTGATAAGCTAGAAAAATCCGGCCCGAAAGAGGCTTGGAACAGCCCGAACGGCCATTCAAGGAGGAATATGCAACGACGAATCACTTTTCTAGCATCGACAGCCCCATTCATCGCCCTCGGCATCCTGGTCGTCCCCTCGACCGCGCATGCCTACATCGACCCGGGGACGGGCAGCGTGATCATCCAGGCGATCATCGGTGGCGTGGTGGCGGTAGGGTTCTTTTTGAAAACCAACTGGCTGCGGGTAAAGCAGCTGGTACGGCGCGTATCCGGCGGTAAGAAGAAGTAGCGCGAAAATGGCCGCAAAGAAGACCGCCGCGAAGATCGAACGCCACCCCGCCTCGTTCCGTGACCGGTCGGGGTACATCTACCGAAAGAACGGCACGCTCCTCCGCGCCGTCCAACCCGCCTACAAGGCCGAGTACGACGCCCTGATGAAGTCGGGCCTCTACGACCAGCTCGTCGGCGACCGGCTCCTGATCCCCCACACCGAAGTGACCGGCAGCCCCCGTGCATACAAGACGCTCAAGCCCGAGCTCGTCGATTTCATCACGTACCCCTACGAGTGGAGCTTCTCGCAGCTCAAGGACGCGGCGCTTGCCACGCTGGAGATCCAGCGCCGGGCGCTCGAGAACGGCCAAACGCTCAAGGACGCCAGCGCGTACAACATCCAGTTCCACCAGGGCAAACCGACCTTGATCGACACCCTCTCCTTCGAGCGCTACAAGAAAGGCGCGCCGTGGATCGCCTACCGCCAGTTCTGCCAGCACTTCCTCGCGCCGCTCGTGCTCATGAGCAAGGTGGACGTGCGGCTCAGCCAGCTCCTCCGCGTCCACATCGACGGCATCCCGCTGGACCTGGCCGCCGAGCTCCTCCCCCGCAAGACCCGCATGCGGCCCGGCATCTACATGCACCTGGTCCTCCACGCCCGGGCGCAGCAGAAGTACGAGTCCACCGCCAAGAAGGCGAAGCCGCGCAAGGTCAACGTGAAGGCGCTCGTGGCCAGCCTCGAGAGCCTGATCAAGAAGCTGGAGTACGAACCCGCCGGCACTGAGTGGGGCGACTACTACACGTTCACCAACTACACCGACCGCTCCGTCCGGGAGAAAGGCCGCCTGGTCGAGCGCTTCATCAAGAACGTGAAGCCGAAGCGCGTCTGGGACGTGGGTGGCAATACCGGGGCGTTCAGCCGGATCGCGTCCGACGCCGGCATCCCGACCGTC
>CAYZCS010000033.1:0-9207 GCA_964476895.1 uncultured Candidatus Saccharibacteria bacterium
CCGCCCCATCGGCAGCTTCATCTTCCTCGGGCCGACCGGCGTCGGCAAGACCGAACTGGTGAAGGTCCTGGCCCGCGAGGTATTCGGCTCGGAGGACAACCTGATCAAGCTCGACATGAGCGAATTCATGGAGCGGCACAACGTGTCGCGCCTGGTCGGCGCCCCGGCGGGATATGTCGGGTACGAAGAGGGCGGCCGGCTCACCGAGCAAATCCGCCGGAACCCGTATTCCGTGGTGCTGCTTGATGAGATCGAGAAGGCCCATCCCGAGGTGTTCAACCTCCTCTTGCAGATCCTGGAGGACGGGCAGCTCACCGATGCCAAGGGCCGTACGGTCGATTTCCGGAACACGATCATCATCCTGACCAGTAACGTCGGGGCGCAGGAGCTCCAGAAGACCGCGCAGCTCGGGTTCCAGGTCCATGACGAACGTTCCGAAGCCTCGATGGAGCAGCGCTACGAGGACATGAAGCAGCGCGTACTGGAGCAGCTCAAGGACAAGTTCCGTCCGGAATTTCTGAACCGGCTCGACCAGATCGTGGTCTTCAGGCCCCTGACCCGGGAGCTGGTCGGCAAGATCGTCGATCTGCAGCTCAGTGAGCTGGCGGCCCGTCTCAAGGAACACGACCTCAAGCTCGCGGTAGACGCCAAGGCCAAGGCCGAACTGGTGGAGCGTGGCTTCGACCCGCAGTACGGCGCACGGCCGGTGCGGCGGGCGATCCAAAACGACATCGAGGACAAGCTGGCCGAGCTGATGCTGGAAGGCACCGTCAAGGACGGCGACCGGGTCCGGATCGGCTTCACCAAGGACGAGTTTACGTTCTCCGTCGGCCAAGGTTCCAAACGCGCGCCGGCGAAGAAGTAAGACAGACTTAACTCAGGTATTTTCCTTTCGGGGCGGCCTTTGTTATAGTTGTGTGCTGTTCTTTCACAATTCCGAAATCTACGCGGAAGGATGTCAATGGGATGCTGAAGCGACCCAGGGAAATGCTGCTGTTGGCAGAGGACCTGTTGTTCGAGGCGACCGAGAACAAAGCAATAAGCGTCATCATGGCGGCGACGCTTGCCGTGACCCTGTTCTCCAGCGGGTCTTTCTTCCTTCACTGGGTAGACCGGCTGGATGCCGCGGATAAGGCAGAGGCCCGTAAGGGTTGGATAACCAAGACGGGGCGGGTGGTCAAGGCGCGACCGCTCCGGTCCCAGTACGGGCATGTTTCTCGTGATGCGCTCGTCCAGTACCGTGACCGATCGGGGCGCCTTCAGTTCATCAGGATCGTAACCGACCAGCGGCACGATCGAGGAGATCGAACCACGGTCTGGATAGAGCGCTCCTCCGGCAAGCCCGTCGTAGAGGCGGATGTCGTCAACGGCCCCGGTGGCTATGCCCATCCTGCTTATTACGATGTGATGGGACGGCAGTATATGGCCCTCATACTCCCCTTTTTGGTGACAATACTGGCGGCGTTCGTTTCGGCTGTGGTGGGTATTATCTCGGCTGCCATCAAGCGTGCCTATCGGCCTCTGAAACGGACGACTCCGGCTCGCATCCTGCGGGCGCTGCTGAGACTGGGAGGGCGGGGAATCCGCCGGGCCCGGGACGAGGTCGCCCTGCGCTGGGAGTTCTGGCGACGCCGGAAGCGCCTCCATGCCACTCCGGCGTATCGCATGGCCCGTCGACTACAGGCGGAGCTAGCCCGCATGGATCCCACCCCTCGAGTCATCGATGCCCGACGCCGCGCGAACGAGCTTCTCACGAATGTACTCGATCGTGACAATGCGCCCCGAGCCGAGGAGATCAGCGGTACGATCGACGCCATCAAGGAGGACATTGAGCTCGACATCAAGGCACGCGAGCAAGCCCTCGCGGAGCTGGCCCAGGCCGAGTGAAAGAAAACCACCACCCGATAAAGGGGGAAGCCCCACGTGTGACCATCCAGTTATACGTGGGGCTTTTTCATTTGCCTGCTAGACTGGTTCCGTGGACGAAACGACCATCCAGCTGATCATCTTCCTGGTCTTCCTGACCGGCCTGTTCCTGGTGCTGACGCGCCGCGTCGTGCGGGCACATACCAAGTCGCTCCTCACCACGTTCATCGGAGTGCTCGTCGGCCTGGTCGTGGGGGCGCTGCTTTCGCTGCCGCTGGCGACGCTCCCTATCCCCTACGGCACCGTCCTGCCGCTCGCGGTCACCCTGCTCACCGTGGTGATGTTCGGCACCGTCTTCGCGGTACGGGGTGCCCTGTTCGTCTCGTTCCTCTATCAGGCAATGACCGGCCGCGGCACGCCGGCTGGCCGGGAGATCGTGGTGGATACCAGTGCGATCATCGATGCCCGGATCGTCGAGGTGGCGAACGCGGGATTCCTCGTGGGGACCTTGCTCGTGCCGCGCATCGTGCTTGAGGAACTCCAGCACATCGCGGACTCGTCCGATCCGCTCCGCCGTGCCAAGGGCCGCCGCGGTCTTGAGGCCCTGACGGCGCTTGAGAAGCATTCCGAGGTGCTGGTGGAAATCGTCGAAGTGACCGGCCAGACCAAGGCCGTGGACGCCAAGTTGGTCGAGATCGCCAAGCGCCGCAAAGCGGCGATCATGACGACCGACTACAACCTGAACCGGGTCGCCGAGATCGAGCGGGTGCCGGTGCTTAACGTGAACGAACTCGCCGGCGCGCTCCGGCCGCCGGTGTTGCCCGGGGAGGAACTGGAGGTAAAGGTCGTCGGCAAGGGCAAGGAGAAGGGGCAAGGCGTGGGCTACCTGCCGGACGGCACGATGATCGTGGTGGAGAGCGGCGAGCGGTTGGTCGGCAAGGAGATCACCGCCGAGGTCAGCCGGGCCCTGCAGACCGTCGCCGGTAAAATGGTCTTCGTCACGCCGAAGCAGAAGAGCGGGCGTGGGAAGTAATCACGTTTCCTGGTAGTCGGTGTAGTAGCGCGCGGCGATCTCGCGGACCAACTCGGGATGCCGGAAATCCGCGCATTCTCCTTCGGCGTGGAACGCGGCAAGATCCGGGTCGTCGACGACCTCGAGCGCATGCTCGTACCGGCTCTGGAACGCGACCATCAGACACAATATGCGTGAGGTACATTGGTACGTCTCGGGGTCCCTGGCTTCCATCGCGGCATGCATGCGTATCGCCTCTTCGTCGAATGCGATCCGGGCGGGATGGCGTTCGGGCAGGGATTTCCCGAAACACACGCCGGCCGATTGTTCCGGCATCGGTTCGCCCTGTTCGAACCGGGTAATATCCGTGCCCAGCTGCCCGATGGCCGTCTCCAACGGGATGCCGTCCGTGAACTTCGCCTGTTTACTCATAGCCAATCACTATACTGGGGAAGTATGGATGCCATCAGTTTACAGATTACCGCTAAATCCGATGCCGCGCGCACCGGCCGGCTGACGACCCCGCACGGGGTCATCGAGACGCCGGCGTTCATCCCGGTCGGTACGGGAGCGGCGGTCAAGACGCTCGACGTGGGGGACTTGGCGGACCTCGGCGTACCGGTCGTGCTGGCGAACACCTACCACCTGATGCTTCGTCCCGGTGCCGACCGGATCGAGCGCCAGGGCGGCCTTCACCGGTTCATGCGGTGGGAGGGGCCGATCGTCACCGACAGCGGCGGGTTCCAGGTCTTCTCGTTGGGATGGGGTCTGGCGCATGGTGTCGGCAAGATCGCCGGGATGTTCCCGGGGAGGGCCGGCGCCGCCGTAGCCGGAAGTTCGGGACGCCGTCTGATGCGGGTCGGGGAACGCGGCGTCCGGTTCCGCTCGCATCTCGACGGTTCGGAGCACGAGCTGACACCGGAATCCGCGATCGCCCTGCAGCAGCAGCTCGGTGCCGACATCGTCATGGCCTTCGACGAATGTACGTCGCCGCTGCATGGACGCGAATACACCGCCGAAGCGCTGGAGCGGACCCATCGCTGGGCCGAGCGATGCCTGGCGGCCTGGACCAGGCATCGCCGGCAGGCCCTGTTCGGGATCGTCCAGGGCGGGGCGTACCGGGACCTTCGGGAAACCAGTGCCCGATTCATCGACGCGCAGCCGTTTCCCGGCGTGGCGATCGGCGGCTCCCTCGGTAAGACCAAGCGGGACATGCACCGGATCCTGGAATGGACCGTCCCGCTCCTGGACCCGGACAAGCCACGGCACCTCCTGGGCATCGGGGAGATCCCTGACCTCTTCACGGCCGTGCAGCGGGGCGTCGACACGTTCGATTGCGTCGCGCCGACCCGCCAGGCGCGGAACGGCTGCACCTATCTTAGTCCTCGGAACGGCGGTACGCCGCGGAACCGGTTCCGTCTCAGCGCCGTGTCTGCCCGGATCGCCGATGACCCGCGTCCGCTCGACCCCGGCTGCCGCTGCTTCACCTGCCGTACCTACTCCCGGGCCTACGTCCGGCATCTTTTCGCGACCAACGAGTCGCTCGGCCCGCGACTCGCGACCATCCACAACCTCCATTTCGTCCTGACCCTGATGGCCCGCATCCGCCGGGCGATCGAGACGAAGCGACTTCGGCAGCTTGCCAAGACGTACGGCGTTTCCTAGGCTGGAAAGGTCATACACCGGACACCAATGAATCCCCGAATCATCGCCATCCTCCTGATCCTGCTCGCCGTCATCGTGGGGGTGGTCCTGTTCGCGAGTCAGGACACCGACGAGTCCGCTCCGGCTACGCCGGAACCGACCGTGGCTCCCGACACCGCCGCCAGCGTCGCGCCGCAGAGCGTCACCGTGACGCTTCGGGACGGCGCGTTCAGTCCGGAGGAGGTCACCATCGAGGCCGGCCAGAGCGTGGTGTTCGTGAACGAATCCGGCGCACCGGCGGTCGTCGCTAGCGACCCGCACCCTACGCATACCGACCTGAGAAGCCTGGAATCCGGCACGCTGGAATCCGGCGCTTCGTACCTCTTCGTATTCAACGAGCGGGGGAATTGGGGATTCCATAACCATCTGGGACCCTCGCAGACCGGAACGGTAATCGTCCAATGAATCCCATCCACGACATCGGCATCGGCGATCCGCCGGAAGTGCTGAACGTCCTCATCGAGATCCCGAGAGGTAGCAAGAACAAGTATGAGATAGACAAGGAGACCGGCCTGATCGTGCTCGATCGCGTGTTCCACGGGGCGCAGGTGTATCCGATGGATTACGGCATGGTGCCGCAGACCCACTGGCACGACGGCGATCCGCTCGATGCTTTGATCATCAACACGACGGATCCCTACTACCCGGGCGTACTCGTGCCGGCCCGGCCGATCGCGGTAGCCCGGATGATCGATGACGGCGAGAAGGACGAGAAGTTGATTTGCGTCCCGGTCGGTGAGCCGCGGTTGGCCGAACTGAAGGACAAGGATGACATCGCGCCGCACGTGCTGAAGGAGCTGGCCGATTTCTTCGAGAATTACAAGAACCTCGAAGGCAAGAAGGTCACAATTGGGAAGATCGAAGGACGGGATGCCGCCTTCGCCGTGGTCAAGGAAGCGCAAGCGCTCTACCAGAAGCAGTTTGGCTCGAAGTAAGCCGCTTCCGCATTCCTTCTATGCCCGCCCGACGCTGACCGTCGCGCCGGGTTTGCTTGGCCGGGTCCTGGTCCGGCGGCACCGCGGCAAACGGCTGGCGGGACGGATCGTGGAGGTCGAGGCGTATCTCGGCCCGGAAGATCCGGCGTCGCACGCCCGCCATGGACCCGCCTCCCGGGCGGCACCGATGTTCGGCCCGCCGGGCTTCGCGTACGTCTACTTCACGTACGGGATGTACCACTGCATGAACACCGTCACCGAGGCGGAGGGTTCGGGAACCGGCGTGCTGATCCGGGCGATCGAACCGCTCGAAGGTATAGAAACGATGCAGCGACATCGCGGGAACGTGCCTGAAGCACGACTTACGGACGGTCCCGGCAAACTCTGCCAGGCCCTGGCGATCGACCTCAGCCTCAACCGTACCGACCTTGCCGGCGAGGCGCTTTGGATCGAGGAAGGTGCGCCGGTGCCGCCGTCAAAGATCGGCACGAGTCCTCGGATCGGTATCCGCCACGGCCGGGGGTACCATGCCCGGTTCTACGTCAAAGGAAGTCCGTCCGTCTCGGCCCACCCTCGTTACGAGAGAAGCTGATCGTCCCGGAGGTAGCCAAGCGGCGTACCGCCCGGAAGGAATGCACCTCCGCCACCTCCACCCCCGCCATCGGTCGGTGACGGCTCGGGCTCGGGCGTTTCCTCGCCGCCTACGGTGACGGTCACGGAGTCCTCGGCTTCTTCCGTATCGTCCGAACCGCCGAAGGAAAGGCCGTTACTGCGGAGCCACGCCTGGACCGGCCGTTCCCAATTCGGATTGTTAGGCCGCTCGCTGTGGAGGTCCGAACCGCTGATGCCCTCGCTACATTCGTTGCTGACCGCCGTGGCCGTGATCGTATGCGACCCGCTACCCAGGGTCGTGCTCGTGGTGAACGGCGGTGCCGTGTCGGTTGCGATCACGCTCCCGTCCACGCTGAACCGGACCGCCGCGATGCCCGGCCCGTCACCCGGCGTGGTGGCGGTAGCCGAGATCGTCACGCTACCCGAGTCGAGCTGGCCGCCGGACGGGCTGTTCAGGCTTACGCGTGGCGTGCAATCCTCGCTGCTTTCGCCGACTCCCGCTTCGCTCTTGTTCCGTGGCGCGTTGCCGTCGGTGAAGATGTCCGTCTTGGTCTGGCGGGTGTTCGGGCCCGGCAGCAGGCCGGTCAGGCGGTCCACGCGGAGCTCCTTGATGCCGTCAGGGCGTTCGAATTCACGGACCGGTTCCTCGGCCAGGACCCGCCGCATGAAATCGTTCCAGATCGGCGCGGCCGCCCGGGAACCCCCGGTCTCGTTCATCGGCGAGTTGTCGTTGTTACCGACCCAGACGCCGGCGGAGACGTTCGGCGTGAACCCGACCGTCCAGGCATCGCGGTAACTGTCGGTCGTGCCCGTCTTGGCGGCGGTATCCGGCCGGCCCGGGAGGGTCAGCGGTCCGTTCCGGCCGAACTGCGGTGCCCGGGCGGCGTCGTCGGAGAGCACGTCGGAGATCTGGTACGCGAGCTCCTGGCTCACGACCTCGCGGGAGCTTCCTTCGTCATACTGCTCGAGTACCTTGCCCTTGCGGTCGGTCACCGAGAGGATCGGCGTCACGGTCGTGTGCGTTCCGTTGCCGTTCCGCTCGGAATACGCGGCGACGCCCTGGTTCGCGATCACGTTGTAAGCCGCGTTCAGCTCGAGCAGTTTTACCTCGCCGCCGCCGAGCACGAGCGCGTCACCGTAGCGGTCCGGATCGTTCAGCGTGGTGATGCCCATCTGGTGGGCGAGGTCGGTCGCGGTGCGGACGCCGATCAGGTCGAGCATCTTCACGGACGGGACGTTCAGCGACTGCTGGAGCGCGTCCCGGGCACTGACCGGGCCGCGGAACCGCCGATCGTAGTTGTTGGGGGCGTAGCCGCCGCCGAAGTCGGTCTTCACGTCCCAGAGCAGGGTGGCCGGGTTGTACGCCAGCGGTTTCTCCAAGCCGCTGTCGTAACCCTTCTTGAACGCCGCCAGGTAGACGATCGGCTTGAAGGATGAGCCGGGTTGCCGGTCGGCGGTAGCGACGTTCACGTTGCCCTCTCCTGCCGTGTCGAAGTAGTCCACGGAACCGACCATCGCCAGGATCTGTCCGGTCTTCGGATCGAGCGCGGTAAGCGCGGCATTCGAAGCGCCATACAGCGGGAAGTTGCCCCGCGCCTGGGTCACCACTTCCTCGGCGATCTCCTGCTTCTCAGGGTCCAGCGAGGTCACGACCTTGAGGCCGCCTTCCTGGATGGTCCGGACGTCGTACTTCCGTTCCAGCTGCTCCCGGACGTAGAAGACGAAGTGCGGTGCCGTAATGTCCTCACCGCGCGCCGCCGCGAATTGCAATCCGTTCTCTATCCTGGCGACGGCGGCGTCATAGGCTTCCCGGTCGATGTGTTCCTGCTCAAGCATCTGGTCGAGCACGTGGGTAGCCCGCTCCTTGAGCCGGTTCGGATCGCCGGAGGTGAACGGGGAGTAGTAGGTGGGAGCCTGGGGCAGCCCGGCCAGCACGGCGCATTCCGGAAGCGTAAGGTTCCGGGCCGATTTGGCGAAATAGGTCTGCGAAGCGGCCTCAATCCCGTAGGCATTATGGCCGTAGGGAATCTCGTTCAGGTACAGCTGGAGGATGTCGTCCTTCGAGTAGAGCTGTTCGATCTCCAAGGAAAGCACCAGCTCCTTGGCCTTGCGGGTGTACGTCCGTTCCGGTGAGAGCAGGGCGTTCTTCACCAGCTGCTGGGTGATCGTGGATCCGCCCTGGCTGGTCTGTCCGAGCTCGAGATTGACCCAGATCGCCCGGGCCAGGCCCCGCGGGTCGAGTCCCTGGTGTTCGTAGAAACTCTTGTCCTCGGTGGCGACGGTCGCGTCCTTGATGCAGCGCGGCATATCGTCGAAGTCGATCCGGGTCCGATTCTTCTCTCCCCGGATCTTGTAGAGCAGGGTCTTGCCGTCGCGGGCATATATGGAGGTGGCTTCCGCCCGGGCCGCGTTCACCTGGCCGGGGAGTGGCAGGCCGATCGAGGCGATCATCAGGAACAGCGCCAGCAGGAACGACGTGCCGGCCCCCGTGAGCTTGACGATCCGTCGCTTGCGCCAGCTCCCCGTAGGATCCTTCAGGACCGTCCCGCCATCCGCGGTGAGTTGGTCCGTGGCGAAGAGGTCAGTGATTGCGTTTTTTAGTCTGCCCATGTAGTGTGCACCGTCGACTCGCTGGCTATCAGCTATCTAAGTATAGCTATAATGGATAGGAGCAGAAGAATCCATGGCAAAACGTGCTAACCAACCCGAGTTACCGAAGGAGATCCTGATTTCGCAGGTCCTGGATCGCGGCGTGGACTCGATTTACCCCTCCCGGGAAGCGTTGGCGGGCGTGTTGCGCAAAGGGCGGCGGCTCAAGATCTATCTGGGGCTGGACCCGAGTTCCCCCGATCTCCACATCGGACATCTGATCGTCCTGCAGAAACTCCGGCACTTCCAGGAGCTCGGGCACGAGGTAACCGTGCTGCTCGGTGACTTCACCGGCCAGACGGGTGATCCGACCGACAAGCAGGCCGTCCGCAAGCCGCTTACCAAGAAGGAGGTCCTGGCGAACGCCAAGGAGTACCGTGCCCAGGCCGGTTCCATCCTCAAGTTCCGTGGCAAGAATCCCGCCAAGGT
>CAYZCS010000034.1:0-8733 GCA_964476895.1 uncultured Candidatus Saccharibacteria bacterium
CGGCATCGTCACCGATACCTCGGCGTTCCAGAATCAGAACACCAAGTCCACGACATACCAAGCCGCCGCCGCCCTGCTGCGTGCCGGCGCCGACAACCGGGCGATCATCAAGCATTGCTTCTACCATAGCTCGATTCCCAAGCTCCGGCTCTGGGGACGGGCGATGTCCCGGATCGACCAACACCCGCAGGCGGGCGGTGTCGTCTCGACCGTGCTGACGGCGGAGGACCTGGCCGAGTGCGGTGCTGACCGGGACGACATCGAGGGGCTGGTGAACTTCCTGAACGCGATTCCCGGCGTGCCGGCGATGATGCTGCTCACCGACCTTGGAAACGGGGAAGTCAAAGGGAGCCTGCGTACGCGCAGCGAGACGATCGACGTGAACCGGCTCGCCCGGACGCTCGGTGGCGGCGGACACAAGCAGGCCGCGGGTTTCTCGGTACCCGGCCGCCTCGCGCAGAATCCGGACGATACCTGGTCCGTACTGCCGCCGCGGTGACGTCCGCCTGCGGGTTCAGTCGAACCGGCCGCCGCGCCGGCGGCCGCGGAGCCAGTCGTCTCCCGACATCTCCGGTTTTCCGGCCGGTGTCAGACGGTCGATCTGCAGACGACCGCTCCCGGTGCCCACGATGAGCGGCGGCTGAGCGCCGAAAGTCCCCGGAGCTTCCGTGTCGCGTGCCGCCGTGGCGACCGAAGCCGCGGTAATCGTCATCGGGGCGTCGTCCACTACGGTCCGGGCTCCCGGCCACGGCTGCATGGCCCGGACGAAACGCTCCAGGGTCTCCGCATCCTGCGACCAGTCGACCTTACCCGCTGCCTTGGTGAGCTTCTTCGTATACGAGGCGCCGTCCTCCGGCTGCGACTCCGGCTCAAGGGAACCGGCGACGACTTTAGGGAGAGTCTCGATCAGGAGGTCGGCTCCGGTATCCGCCAGCTTTTCCGACAGAGAGCCGGCCGTGTCGTCGTGGGCGATCGGTACCGGCCGGACGGCATAGACAGGTCCCTCGTCGAGCCCTTCGGTCATCCGCATCAGGCTCACGCCCGTTTCGGCCAGTCCGTCGATGATCGCCTGCTGGACCGGCGAGGCGCCGCGGTACCGGGGCAGGAGGGAAGCGTGGACGTTGACCCATGGCGCCGGCAGCTCCAGAAGCTCACGGGGAACCAATCGTCCGAATGAAGCGACCGCGAACGCGTCCGGGGAGAGTTCTCGCAGATTGGGGAGCAGCGCGTCCAAGGCCCCATCCGGTTCCTCGACGGCAATGCCGTGTTCCCGGGCCGCGGCCGTGACCGGACTCGGCACGGGCTCGCTGGATCGTCCGCGCCGCTGGACCGTCCGAGAAGGTTGGCTGATTACCAGCGGAACCGCCCATCCGGCCTCCAGGATCCGCTCCAGTATCGTCCGTCCGAACGCCGGCGTTCCCAGGAGTACGACTCTCATCACATCTCCTCTTCGCGAAGCTGCTCGTTGCCTTCGAACCGGCTCTGCCACTCCTTGTCGGTAAGCGTGCGGAGCTTGGACAGGTCTTCCATGCGGTCAGGGAACAGGATGCCGTCGAGATGGTCAATCTCGTGCTGGATCACGCGCGCGTAGAGCCCGTCCGCCCGGACGGTGAATGGCGCCCCCTGCGCGTCGACCGCCCGGACCGTGACTTCCTTCGGCCGTCGTACGTCACCGAGGAGGCGCGGCAGGCTCAGGCAGCCCTCTTCCCACCAGATCAGTTCGTCCGAGCGCTTGGTGATTTCCGGGTTGATGAAGACCCGTTGTTCCCCGATGCCGGTCACGAACACGCGGACGCTTTGACCGACCTGGGGTGCTGCCAGCCCCACTCCGCCTTCCTGCCGCATGCTGGTCAGCAACGCATCGGCCAAGTCGGCGACCTGGCGGGCATCCTTCGCCCGTGGTGCGACTTTCCGGAGGACCGGGTCATCCGAAGGGACGAGCTGGTGGCGTCCTGTCGTCATATGTCCAGTGTACTCAGTAGTCGACGGAAATGCGCCGTTCGGGGGTGATCAGGGGCCTGAGCGTGGGGGGATCCCATTTCACCAGGATGGTGGCGCGGTCACCGGAGCGCGTACTTTTGGCACTGCGTTCCGGTACCCCGAGGGTCTCAAGTTGCTCCAGTACCTTCGGTTCGTCCGCCGTCGTGGTCTCGATGCGGACCAACGGTCCGGCCGGAGGGAGACGGAGTGCCCGTCGTTCGGCAAGCTCGGCTTTCAGAAAGGCGCGGTAGGCTCCCGCTGCCGCGGTGAGCGCGGGGTGGTCGGGGTGCGCGGTATAAATCAGCAGCCGGCCGCCCGGCACCACCCGGGCCGCGAGCTTCCGGGCCAACGAGACCGCACGTTCGGTAACGGCGTATCCCGGACGGGATAGGAGGGCGTCGAAGTCGAGCGCGACAGCCAGTGCGTAGCGGCGGTCACGGAAGAGTGCCGGTTGTCCGGCTACACGGACCCGCGCACCGGGAGCCGCTTGCTTCAGGGCGTCGCGGATCTCGCCGACGTGGCGGATCGTGGTATGCACCAGGACCTCGCCATCGGTCTCCCGAATCCGTTCCGCCAGTCCGTAGGGCAGGACATCGCGACCGGAGACGTTCCGGATACCGACCACGCCGGGATGCACGAGTTCCGGCTCCGTCAGCGCGGGTTGTCCGGCCGCCGCCCAGGCGCGCAGGCCGGGCGCGACCGACGACAGCAACAGGCTGGCACCCTGCCGTGCGGCAAGGAGCAGGGCGGCTTCCCGGGCGTGGTAGCGGGGAGTGCGATCGTTCACGTAGCCCAATTCGTCCTCCTGGTCCACGATCATCGTGGATAGGCTGCACCATGGCAGGAAGAGGGCGGATCGGGTGCCGACGACCACCGCGCGTGGGTCCGAGCTGACGCGCTTCCATGCTTCGCGCCGCGCCGTGATCGGCATCGTGGCAGTGAAGGGTATCGCGTCGGGAATCCGGTCACGTACCAGTCGTGCCTCGGGGACGAGCAGCAGGCATTGTCCGCGCGCCTTCGAAAGCGTTTCCGCGTATTCCGGCCAGGGGTCCGTGCTGGCAAGCAGGGAGAGGCGGGATTCACCAGGGTTCGTCCGTTCCGGTGCGCAACCACCGCCTCGCCACTCCGGCAAGAACAGTCTCAATGTCTGGCCGAGCGGCGCCAGGAAGCGTTCCGCGAGCTCTTCCGCGAACCGGAGTTGCCACTCGGGGAGGCGCTCTCCGGTACGATCACTGACTTCGACCGCCCGGGGATCGGCATCCGCGGAGTTCCAGATCACGCCGGTCCGCTCCCGGCCGGCGTACCGGATACGCACCACCTCTCCACGTCGGAGCGGTGTCTCGGAACGGTACGTGTACGTCTCCCGGCGGGTGACGGCCAGCGGCACGGTCGCGTAGCAGGGCATACCCCTACGCTACACGACCCGTTCGACGGAATCTTATGGAATAATGGCGGAGTGAAAACATATGCGATCATCCTCTGCGGCGGTTCCGGCAGCCGGCTCTGGCCCCGCTCCCGCAGCAAACACCCAAAACACCTCCTCGAACTGAACGGCGGCGTGACGCTGGTCCAGCAGACCGTGAAGCGTCTCGCCCTGCCGGCCGAGCAGGTCTACTGCGTCACCGAGGCTTCGCACGACGACCTTCTCCGGCAGCAGGTTCCGGAGATCCCATCCGAGAACATCGTGGTGGAGCCGGATCGGAAAGGCACTGCCGGCGCGTTGGCGCTGGCCCTCGGTGCCGCCGCCGGGCGGGTGGAAGATGAGGATGTAATCGTCTTCCTGCCCGCCGACCAACTGATCCAGGAAACGCAGGAATTCCAGCGGACGTTCCGGGCATGGATGGAGGCGGCCAAGCTGGAGAAGCGCTTGGTGGCGCTCGGTATCCAGCCGACGTATCCCTCCACCGGATTCGGGTACATCAACACCGGATCCCGCCTCCGGAACCTGGACGGATTCGACGTCTTCGAGATCAGGCAGTTCATAGAAAAACCCAGCGAGGTGACCGCGCGCGGCTACCTCAAGAGCGGCAAATACCTGTGGAACGCCGGGATGTGCGCGGCGCCGTTCGGCGTCTTTCGTGACGAATACGAGGCGCATCTGCCGGTCCACGCGGCGCTCATCAAGCAGGTGGCTGCCGGCAGTGACACGGAGCAGGCCGTCTCGAAGGCATACCTGGGACTGCCGGATGAGACCGTCGACTACGGCATCCTGGAGAAATCTGATAATCTCGCGGTAATTCCAGCCTCGTTCGACTGGGCCGACGTCGGTTCCTGGGCCGACCTCCATGACGTCCTCGAGCACGACGAGAACGACAACGTCTTCGAGGGCGAATACGTGGATATCGACACCAAGAACTGCTTCGTGTATTCACCGAAACAGCTGGTGGCCACCATTGGCGTTGAGAATCTTGTTATCATTAACACCAAAGACGCCGTTCTGATCTGCCCGAAGGACCGCTCGCAAGACGTGAAAAAGGTGGTGGAGAAACTCAAACAGGACGGTCGGAAACGATTCCTCTGAGATGACACGTAAGAAAATCAGACTGGCGCTGGCAGGCATCCTGGTGACCGCGGTTCTGGCGGGGCTGGTGGCCTGGCCGGCCGGTCCGGACATCAACCTGAAGCCGCTCGGTATCGACTATCAGCGGGAACTCAAGGTCCACGAAGGGCTTGACCTCGAGGGCGGTTCGCACCTGGTATACCAAGCGGACATGTCGAAAGTGCCTGAGGGTGAACGCACGGAAGCGCTGGACGGCGCGGTGGACGTGATCGAACGGCGGGTGAACGCGCTCGGCGTATCGGAACCGCTCGTCCAGGCGAACCGTTCCGCCGCCGACTACCGGGTGATCGTGGAGCTGCCGGGCGTGACGGACGTGCAGGAGGCCTCGGAGATCATCGGAGCGACGGTAAAGATGGAGTTCCGGGAGCAGGATCCCGCGGCCGATCCGGCGAATCCTGACCCGCTGGCCGCCTACAAGGAGGAAACGGGCCTGACCGGCGCCGACTTCAAGCGGGCGGCGGTGGGGTTCAACCAGCAAACGGGCGAGCCGGAGATCAATATCACCTTCAACAGCGAAGGTGCCGAGAAGTTCGCGGAGTTGACCCAGCGGAACGTCGGCAAGCCGATCGCGATCGTGCTCGACGGACAGATCATCTCCGCACCGCGCGTCTCCCAGGAGATTACCGACGGTAACGCCGTGATTACCGGTCAGTTCACGATCGAAGAGGCGCGGCAGCTCGCGCTCCAGTTGAACGCGGGTGCGCTGCCGGTACCGGTCGAGCAGATCGAGCAGCGGACCGTGGGTCCGACGCTCGGCCAGGAATCGGTCGAGAAGAGCCTGGCTGCCGGGCTGGTCGGCCTGCTGCTGGTCGCCGCGTTCATGATCGCCTACTACCGGCTGCCCGGCGTACTGGCGGTCCTGGCCCTGCTGCTCTACGCGGCGGTGATGGTCAGCCTCTTCAAGCTGATTCCGGTGACGCTGACCCTTGCCGGCATCGCCGGATTCATCCTGTCGATCGGCATCGCGGTCGATGCGAACATCCTGATCTTCGAGCGCATGCGCGAGGAGCTCCGTGACGGCCGGACGCTTCCGGCGGCCCTGGAGACGGGATTCTCCCGGGCGTTCACCTCGATCCGCGACTCGAACGCCGCGTCGATCCTGATGTCGATCGTGCTGTTCACGTTCGGTACCTCGACGATCAAGGGATTCGCGATCGTACTGGCACTCGGTGTCCTGGTCTCGCTCTTCTCCGCGATCACGGTGACCCGGACGTTGATGCGGGCGGCGGTCCGGACCCGCTTCGCCGAGCGGCCCCGGCTCTGGGATACCGGCGGGAAGATACGGCCGGCCAAGGAGGGTACCGATGCTGCGTAAGCTCGTCAATTACCGGAAGTGGTGGTACCTCATCTCCGTGCTGTTGGTGGTCCCCGGCACCATCGCTCTGGCCACGTTCGGACTCAGGCTCGGCATCGACTTTACCGGCGGCTCGCTCCTCGAACTGCAGGTACCGGCCGGCACGGACAGCGACGAGGTCCGCGAGGCGGCCGAAGGTCCCTTCGGTGATCCGATCGTGCAGGAAACGTCCGACGACACGTTCCAGATACGGGTCAGCGAACTCAATCCCGAGGAACACAACCGGCTGCTGGCACAGATCGAAGAACGGCTGGGGGAGGGAACCGAAGAGCTCCGCTTCGAGTCGGTCGGACCGGCGATCAGCCGCGATCTCCGGAACAAGGCGATCCTTTCGGTCGGACTCGGTTCGCTTCTGATCCTGATGTACATCGCGTACGCGTTCCGGAACGTGCCGAAGCCGGCCTCGAGCTGGCGGTTCGGGGCGACCACGATCGTCACGTTGCTTCATGACGTGCTCTTCACGCTCGGCGTCTTCGCCTTGCTCGGGAAGTTCGCCGGCATCGCGGTGGACGTCAACTTCGTCGCGGCGCTCCTCACCGTGATCGGCTACTCGGTGCATGACACGATCGTCGTCTTCGACCGTATCCGCGAGAACCTCGTGAAGCGGATCGGCGGCTCGTTCCCGAAAACGGTCAATTATTCGATCGCCCAGTCGCTGGTACGATCGATCAACACCTCCGTGACGGTCCTTCTGGTACTGTTCGCGCTGTACTTCTTCGGCGGGGAGTCGCTGAAGGGATTCGTGCTGGCGCTGCTGATCGGCACCGCGATCGGCACGTACTCATCGATCTTCAACGCCGCGCCGCTCTTGGTGACGTGGCAGCGCTGGTCCGACAGGCGGGCGGCGAAGCGGAGCGCTTAGGCGGCTTCCTGGCGTCCCTGCCAGACCCGTTCCTCTTCTTGCAGCAGGCTTTCCGTCGCGTTGGTCAGCATCTCGTCGAACCGCTCCCGATTGCCGGGGCGGTACGCCCACTGTAGCCGTCCGAGCCGCTTTACGGCGATGTTCTGCCCGACGGATTCGTTCTTGTCGTAGAATGCCTTCCGGGATTCGCCGGTCCGGTGCTGGCTTTGCAGGCGGTCGTTGTGGCGCATACGTCCCATTGCCTTACGGCGCGACTTCTGGCCGCTTTTCGTGACGAACCCTTTCGCGAACTCGAAATGGTCTTTCCGGCCGCGCATGTGTTCCAGATGTTGGATGTCCGAGAGGTACCGTTCCAGCTCGGACCACTGTTCGACATACTGTTCCAGGTCCTGCGGTGCCTCGGCACTGATCCGCTGGATATCCGCCTCGAAGCGGTCCGCGCTGCGTTCCAGTCGCTGGGCGATACCGTCCGGCCAAAGCTCCGGATCAAGGGCGAGCTGCTCGCCGGGAATTTCGTGGTCGCCTTGTGATTTTTCTACGGACATAGCGCGTATAATAAGAGATACGCTACCATACCTCATTTCGCATAAAAAATCAACGTGGTTACGCCGAAAACAGCCAAACTGACGCGTCGCTGGGAATGCTCCGAGCCGGCGTCGGAGGCGTTCTTCCGGCGGTTTTCCCGGTACCCCCGGCCGATCGCCCAGCTGCTCTACAACCGGGGCATCACTACGCTCAAGGCGGCACAGGGCTTCCTGAACCCGGATTACGCGAGCGACCTTCATGACCCGCGACTGCTCTCGGGGATGGATGCCGCCGTGCGGACGATCCGGAAAGCGATCGCGGGCAACGAGCGCATCGTAGTGCATGGCGACTACGACGCCGACGGCCTGACGGCCGCCGCGCTTCTGGCTGATGCGCTGAGGCGTCTCGGCGGTGCGGTCGAAACATTCGTGCCCAGTCGCTATAAGGAGGGCTACGGCGTGGCCGCGGCAACGCTCGACCGCCTGTACCAGGCAGGGGCCGGCCTGGTCATCACCGTGGATTGCGGGATTTCCGACGCCGAGGCGATCGCCGCGGCCCGGAAGCAAGGCCTCAAGGTTGTCGTGACCGACCACCATCAGCCGCCGGAACGTCTGCCGGAAGCGGAAGCCGTGGTCAATCCGAAGCTTCCCGGCGACGGGTATCCGAACAAGGAACTCACCGGTGTGGGCGTGGCATTCAAACTGGCGCAGGCATTCCTTTTCGAAAGCACGTTGCCGGCCAGACAACGCGAGGCGGTCGAGAAATGGTTGCTCGACCTCGTCGCGATCGGGACGGTCGCGGACGTCGCCACGCTGCTCGGTGAGAACCGGACGCTGGTTCGTTACGGCCTGACCGTGCTGGCGCAGCGGCGCCGACCGGGGCTCGCCGCACTGCTGGAAACGGCGGGCGTGCTTCCCGAACGATTGAACGCGAACACGCTCGGCTTTACCATCGCGCCGCGCCTGAACGCCGGCGGCCGGCTTACCCACGCCCGTGACGCCCTGGAACTCCTGACCACGGACAATCCCGCCCGGGCACGACAGTTGGCCGGCGAATTGGAACGACTCAACCAGGAGCGCCGGGACATGACCGCGGCGGCGGTCACCGAGGCCCACGCGTCAATCGGCGAATTGTCCGATGCGCATCGCATGATCGTCGTGGAGGGTACCTGGAAATCCGGGGTGGCCGGCTTGGTGGCGGGGAGGCTCTGTCGTTCCACCGGGAGACCGGCGCTGGCGCTGAGTCGGGACGGCGACCGGCTGGTCGGATCCGCCCGTTCCATCGAATGCTTCAATATCGTCGAGGCGCTGACCGCGCACCGTGAGTACCTGGAACGGTTCGGGGGGCACTCCCAGGCGGCCGGCCTGACCGTTCACGCGGATCGGTACGAAGCGTTTCGTGACACGCTGCTGCGCTTCGCCGCCGAGACTCTGACCACGGAAGACATCCGCC
>CAYZCS010000035.1:0-8080 GCA_964476895.1 uncultured Candidatus Saccharibacteria bacterium
TTCCCGCACCACGCAAGGCCTGCTGTCGTTCGGTGCGCTCCTTGTGCTGCTGCCAGGCGGCGGCCACTCCGGTTCGCCGGGCGAGCGCACCGCCGCCGGCCTTGCCGATTCCGCCGGTCCGCCGCGCCGCCCGCGTGGCCTGTCCCACGACCTGTCCGCCGAGCTGAATCGGAATCATCACCGCCGCTACTGCGGCGAACAGGAAGAAGGCCACCTTGAGGAGAAAGTCAGGACCGTTGATATCCTCATCCCTTCCGCTCGGCGTGCCGATCAATTCGGCGGCGATGTACAGAAGGACGAAGGCGATCGGTGCTGCGAACGTCCACTTAAGAGCGTTCTGCCACCACTGGCTCGCCAGCGATCGGGTAAATGGCAATACCATGAACAAAAAGACGAACGGTGAGAGCGCTGCAAGGAGCCAGAGTATCAGGATTCTGAGAACGAAGAAGGCGAAAAGGAACAAGAATCCAACCAAGACCAGGATGGCGATGACAAGCGTAATCAGGAACTGCCCGATGTCGGCGGTGCTGATTACCGCACCGGTGGCCGGCGGGTTTTGCAGCAGACTGAAAGCCTTGCTTATAAACGGCTGTGAAATGATGTAAGCCACATTGGTCAACACCTGGACTAGGATGAAGCTGAAGTTGACGGCGATTACTCCGAAGACCAGCCGCGGCAGAAGGGCACGTACTCCATACCTGTCGGTATCAATCCGTAGGATATTCGAGAAAGCGATCGCCACCATTACCAGGATGAAAATGATATTGACGAAATCGCGCATCGTTTTCCATGCGTTGGTCAACCCGCGATTATCAGTAAGCGTTCCAATGTTGATGACGTTCAACAGCGCATCCTTGATCCAATCCATAAAATCACTGATTGCATCCCTGATCGCACCCATCACCCTCCTTAGCGTCTCTGCAAATGCACCGGTGTCGGTGTTGCAAAATTCATCTCCGCTTTCCTCGTCGAGGTTGTAGGTCGGCAGGTATTCCTCCTTGACCGTTTCGTCACCCGGGTCATTGGGAAATAGCTCGCCGCGGTCGCGTCCGAACACCTCGATACTGCCGGTATGGAGTGTGGCTACTTTGTTTGAGTTCCCGGTGACGCCACTGCATGTGCCGGAGAAGGAGAACCGGTCCCAGTCATCTCCTCCAACGACATCGAGTGCCGCGTCCCGCGACCAGAGAATCATCGCGAGGGAGGGGTTGTACTCATTACGGAAAATCCAAACGATTCCCTTTGAATCTCCGAACGTTTCCTCGACACCCGTGGAGGTGCGGAAGTTGACTCCCGAAAGCACGAAACGGACCGGGTACCCCCCGATTTTTTCTACGGTGGAATGATCGTTTTTTGTCCAGACGATGTACGGGTTACCGGCCGTATTTCGGGTTTCTCCTCCGACCGTCCGCTTACCGGGGCCGAATTTCTTGAAACGTTCCAGCGTGTTGCCGCGCGGGATGAAGTTTCCTTTCACCGAACCGTCGATGTTCGCTTCGTCTGAATTTCCCTCGATGCCGAATACTTCGCGTAGCTTGTTCTTAGAAGTAATGCTCTTCAGTATCCGCTCTTGATTGCCATATTCGTTTCGGGCGCTCCGCTCGTCTTGATCATCGATGACCCGCTGGGCTTTTTGAGTCAGCCGCCGCAAATCTCCGGAAGACTTCAACTCATTCATGAACGTGTTCACGCAAGCCTCGCGGTCGCGGACTATAGGGAAGCTGCTCAAACGAAGAGAAGCTCTGAGATATTCTTCAAATGTCTGCGATCCATTACGAGAATCATGTCCCTGGTCGGCCAGACTTTCTGCTGTTCCTCGGAACGTATCCTTAACCAGGTTGTTACAAGGCAAACCTTCCGCCTGGGCATGTGAGACTTCCGGCTGGATTGCCGGGTAGAACATTGGAAGAAGGAGCATGAAGATCAGCGCCCACATCAAGCCGGCGGCGGTTCGGGTTCGTTTATTCAGACTTTTCGCAGGTTTCATGGCTTCAAGAAAATTGGCTAATCATAGCAAA
This sequence comes from uncultured Candidatus Saccharibacteria bacterium, assembly GCA_964476895.1. Classification (GTDB taxonomy): domain Bacteria; phylum Patescibacteriota; class SICC01; order SICC01; family SICC01; genus JALYJZ01. The sequence goes on from CAYZCS010000035.1 coordinate 2,019, forward strand.
ATCAGTGCCAAATGTCAACCTATGGCGGCAGGGACGGAACCAAGCGTTCGGCCGCAAGAAAAAGAGACCCGCGAGCAGGTCTCTTTTTCAGCCACTAGTGGCGGGCTTACCGGCCGAGGATGCGGAAGCCTTGTTCGACGCCCAGATACTGCTGGATCAGTCGCGTCAGTACGAACGCGATAAAGATGATGATCAAGCCAAGGATGGCATAGAGGATGGTCTTCCGGGCCGCGTCGACCTGTTCGGGGTTGCCCGTGGAAACCACGTAGCGGAAACCGCCGATGATCAGGAAGAGCACCGCGACGGCGCCGGCGAAGAGCAGCAGTGCGTTGATGATGCTGGCGAGCACTTCGCCCAGCGAAGTACCGCTCACCGGGTTGTCGATGGTCGGCCGGCGCACCTGCGCGAACGCGGTCTGTGCCATACCGAGCGCAACCGCGAAGCCGGAACCGGTTCGGATGAGAAGTCGTTTCATGCGTATCACCTCCTTTCTATGTTTGTCGTTTACCCACGAGTCGCTTGGATAGTCGTCACCACGATAACATAGGAAAGGAACACCACCGCGAGCCCGATGACCGAATACAGGATGGTCTTCCGGGCTGCCTCGACCTGGTCCTGGTTGCCCTGCGAGGTGACGTAGCGGTAGCCACCGAGGATCAGGAACAGTACCGCGGCCGCGCCGCCGAACGCGAGGAATATCTCGAACAAACGGGCAAGGATGCCACTCGCGCTGCCGGGCGCGCTTTGGATCGCGCCGCCGATGCCGGGGGCATCAGCCACGCTGGTGCGTGAATTCAGTCTTTGTTGCAGTAGCAGTACGATCGCATACGAACTGACCGTCAGGATGAACCCGGTGATCGACCAGGTCAGCCCCTGCTTGGCCTTCTCCACCTTCTCCGGATTGCCTGCCGAGAGGATGTACTGGTAGCCGTTCACGACGATGAACAGGACGGCGACGGCGGCCGCGAACAGCATCCCGAACCGGATGAACTGCACCAGGATCCGGACGACGTCGTCGAGTCCGACACTGCGCGGCGTCTGCGGAATGTTGAAGAACCCGCCCTGGGCGCTGGCCGTTTCCGGAAGAAGCACGGCAGCGGCGACGGCCGAAAGCAGCGCGACCGGCAGGTACCGCTTCATATCCGGAGCCCCGAGTTAAAGCCGAGCGCCCGTGAGATCATGAAGATCAGACCGACCGAGACGATCGCGACGATCAGCCCGTAGACGGCGTACAGCAGGCTCTTCTTGGCGCGATCCACCAACTCCGGGTTGCCTTGTGCCACCATGTACCGGTAGCCGGCGATCGCGACGTAGAGGGCGGCGACGGTGGGAATGAAAACGATTAGCGCGTCGAAGATGGCGCCGACCGGCTGCCCGATGTTGTCAAAGCCGGTCTGACTCTGGATGCGTCGTGGCCGGTTACCCGGGTCCGGCAACTGTGCGGACGCCTGACCGGGGACCGTCAGGAGCAGCGCCAGGACCGGATAGCCGAACCGCCGCATCATCCGCCCGGCCTCGTGAAGTCGATGTCGCCGCATCCGCGCTCTCCCGGTCGGCAGGGGTCGGTCGTCCGCGGATTGATCGTACTGAGGATCAGCGCCGCCAGGATCAGCAGGGCCAGCCCGATCAAGGTCTTTTCCACGATGTCCTTGGCGTTCGAGATCTTATCCGGATCGCCGTAGCTTCCCATGTAGGTGTAGCCCGCGTAGATCAGCATGATGATCGCGAGGAGTCCGCCGATGAACGCGAACCAGGTGTACGCCGCGTTGATGTACTGCACGACGGAGGTGTTCTCGACCTCCTGCCCGCTGACCGGGTCGATGTTGTCGCCGTCCCGGTCGCGGGCTTGCGCGACCGTCGTATCGGCGGACGGGGCCGCTGACGCGGACGGCGCGGCCGTCACTGCCAGCCCGAGCGCGAGCCCGACGGCGAAAACGAGTTGGACGGTTCGTGTAATCATGGGCGATGGGGTAAGGGAGCTATCATAAGGTGGAAAAGTGGCTTCGTAAAGGCGCTACTGCGCGGAAGCGTTGATGCCGCGGAGTATGTCCGTCAGTTCGTTGGCCCCCCGGTCGATCACGTTCTGTGGATTCTCTCCGGCCAGGACCTGGTCGATCATCCGGGCAAAGATCGCATCGGCCTTGGCGGCATCACCCTTGTACCAGCTGCGAGCGGTTTCGAGTTGGTCTTGAAGCACCTCCAGCCCGCCGCTGGCCGGGACTTCCTTGCGGGCGGGAACGCTCTCGACCGCCTGGGTGTATTCAGGCATGTTGTCGCGGTTGGTGATGAACCGGAGGAAGTTCCAAGCCTCCTCGGGATGCTCGCTGCCCCGGGCCACGGTCTCGACCCAGAAGCTGGCGTAGTTCACCGGCGAGGTCCCCGCGATCTGCAGCATCGGGGCGATCTCGTACTGAAGCTCGGGATTAAGCCGTTCGATTTCCGGCGCATGGTAGGCGTATCCCACCATGTACGCGACCTTGCCTTCGGCGAACGCCCGCACCGAATCGCCCGACTTGCTGTTCCAGGAGTAGTTGTTGCTCCGCGGGTCGGCGAAGCTGGTGTAGAATTCCAGCGCGAGACGGCCGAGCGGCTGCTGTCGGCCCTCCACGTCCTGCGTGAGGTTGAACGTGGCCTGGGTGTTGTCATCGTTCGTCATCTGCGTGCGCTGCTGGAGCATCATCAGCGCGAGGATGTCGACGCTCCGGCTGACGGTGTTATTACCGAGCGCGATCGCCGAGCGGGTGAACCGGTCACCCTGCCGCTGGCTGAGCGCCCTCAGGATACCGGGTCGGTCGGGGTTGCCGGGCTCGCCGACCAGATCTTCCCAAGTGCGTGGCGCTTGGCTGATTCCTGCATCCAAATCAAACTGCGCATTGAGATAGAGTCCCAGCGAATCGATCGCCAGCGGGATGCCGTAGATGCGGTCGTTCCGGATCGTTTCGAACGCGGGCGGATAGAACTCATTGCGGTAATCCCGGAGGGCGTACTTCTCTGTCGGGATCGGCTCGATCTTGTCGAAGTAGCGCGGAAGCCAGGTGTTGTGCACGGTGAAGATGTCCGGACCGCGTCCGCCTGCCAGGGCATCCACCAGCGTCCGTTCATACTCCTCGTACGTGAGCTTCCGGTACTCGATCTTCACGTCCGGATGGTCGGCTTGGTACTTGTCGATTAATGGTTGAAACTTGTCCTTGTCGTCGAACACCCGCCAGTACCGGATCGTGACGGGCCCGGCATCACCCTCCTCTTCCGCGGATTGCTGTCGTCCTCCCAGGACCACCATCGCGATGATCAGCAACACAAGCACCCCGAGGAGCACGCCAACGATAATAGTAATGCGTCGTTTGTCCATGTTTGTTTCTAGCCAAATTCTACCCTAACCACCTCGATTGTGAAGCACCGTGTATACTCGACCTCATGAGTGAACGGATTCGCAAAGCGGTAATCCCGGCGGCCGGGTTCGGCACCCGGTTCCTGCCGGCCACCAAGGCGACCCCCAAGGAGATGTTCCCGCTGGTGGACAAGCCGCTGGCCCAGTACGTGGTGGAAGAAGCGGCGGCGGCCGGCATCGAGGAGATCATCTTCATCACCGGCCAGGCCAAGCGGGCGATCGAGGACCACTTCGACCGGAACTTCGAACTGGAGTACCTGCTGCACTCGTCGGGGAAGGACGAATCCCTGGCCGCGGTGCGGGATATCTCGGACCTCGTCTCGTTCGCCTATGTCCGTCAGAAAGAGATGAATGGGCTCGGCCATGCCGTGCTGCAAGCAAAGAAACTGCTTAACCAAGAGCCTTTTGCTGTCATCCTGCCGGATAACGTGTTCTCCGGGGCGGGGCCGGCGATCGGTGACGTGATCAGGACGTACGAACGGGTCGGCACTACGGTGGTTGGCGTGAAGGAAGTGCCGAAGGAACAGACCCGGTTGTACGGGATCGTGAGCGGCGAACCGGCCGATGCGGCAGCCGGCGAAAACGTGCTCAAGGTGACGGGCATCGTCGAGAAGCCGGATCCGGCCGATGCGCCCACGCGCCAGGCCGCGATCGGCCGCTACGTGCTCAGCCCGGCGATCTTCGAAGCGCTCGAGAACCTGGAGCCGGATGGCGGCGGTGAGATCCAATTGGCGGAGGCGATCCACAACCTGGCCGGGACGGAGGGCGTCCATACCGCGACCGTGTCGGGCGAGTACCATGATGCCGGGGACAAGCTCGGCTACCTGCAGGCGGTTGTCGAGTACACGCTAGCGCGGGGCGACCTGGGCCCGGCTTTCCGGAAGTACCTCGAGGAACGCCTGGCCTCAGGAAGCGACTGACGTAGCGTCCCAGTGGCCCACCGTCCGGAATGCCACCGGCTTGTCTAGAAGCCGGCTCGCGATCTCGCTGGGCACGGAGGCATCCCCACTGGTGAGATATGACGTCTCCCCCTTTCCGGCGGACCTGAGTGCATCGTTACGGGCAAGGATATGTTTCACTTGGCGTGCGACGGCAGCGCCGGGTTCGAGCAATGCAGCCTTGCCGTTGACCGCCGTGCGTAGCAGCTCGGTCAGGAACGGATAGTGGGTACATCCGAGCACTAGCTGGTCCGCGCCGGCGTCCAAGGCGCGGCGGACCGGCTGCCCAATGATTTCGGGGGCATGTTCCCCCGATTCGACCATCGTGACCCAGGACGGACAAGGAATATCGATGACGTTCACGTTCGTGGCGTGGGCGTCTTTCAACCCGGCATAGGCGGGACTTCCGAGAGTCGCCCTGGTGGCAAAAACGGCTATGGTACCGGTTTTCGTCCGTTCGGCAGCAGCCTTGATCATCGGTTCGACGGCAACGAACGGCGTATCCGCGAACCTGGCGCGGAAAAGGTCGATCGTGGTGAGGGAAGCGCTGTTGCAAGCTACGACGACGATCTTCGCGCCTTCGGCGATGAGCGTCGGGATTGCGATCTTCGTAAGCCTGAGGATTTCTTCAGGAGTCTTTTCCCCGTAGGGAACGTTCGCCTGATCGGCCAGGTACAGGATATCCTCAGCTGGCAGGAGATGCCTGACCTGGCGGGCGATAGTGAGTCCGCCAAGCCCCGAGTCGAATATGCCGATCGGTGCCTGGGCGTTGGATTTCATGCTTCCATCTTACTTGATGGTTGATTACGGACCGTTTCACGTGAAACGGGGACCTTTACCCGGACTTTTTTGACTCTGATTGGCCTCGCTGCTGGCTGAACCGTTCGAGCGTCTTCTTGATCCGTTCCTCGAACCCGCGCGTGCCCGGTTCATAAAAGCGCTTCCCGACCAGCTTTTCGGGTAAGTGGGAGTGGGACACGGCCGCATCCTGCTGGGAATGGGCATACTCGTACCCTTTTCCGTAGCCTTCCTGCTTCATCAGCTTGGTTACGGGATTTCGGAGGTGTAAGGGTACGGGCAAGGCCCCGGAATTGCGAACTTCCGCCCGGGCATCTTCGATGGCGCGGTAGGCGGCGTTGCTCTTGGGCGCCGAAGCGAGGTACGTCGCCGCTTGGCTGAGGTTGATCCGTGCCTCCGGCATGCCGATCATGCGCGTAGCCTCGAACGCGGCGATGGCCAGCGGCAGCGCCTCCGGATCCGCGTTGCCGACGTCTTCCGAAGCGAAAATCACCATCCGCCGGGCGATGAAGACCGGGTCCTCGCCTGCCTCCAGCATGCGTGCCAGGTAATAGACGGCGGCGTCGGGATCAGAGCCCCGCATGCTTTTGATGAACGCTGAGATGACGTTGTAATGCTCTTCGCCCTTTTTATCGTAACCCAGTGCTTTCTTGGTGAGTACCTGCTCAAGGAGCGGTCGGTCGACGGCCTTTCCCGGCAAAGACCAGGCCGCCTCGACCGTATTCAGCAGCATCCGGGCGTCGCCGTCGGCGATGTCGAGCAGGAACCGTTTGGCATCCGGGGCCAGCTTCTTCTTGTCAGCGGCCTTTTCCAACTCAGAAACCGCTCGGTTGAGAATCTTTTCCAGCTCCTCGGTAGAAAGCGCCTCCAGACGGTATACGTGGGCGCGAGACAGGAGCGGCCCTACCACCTCGAAGCTCGGATTCTCGGTCGTCGCG
>CAYZCS010000036.1:0-7315 GCA_964476895.1 uncultured Candidatus Saccharibacteria bacterium
CCCGTCCGGAAGCGCCCGGGCATGTACATCGGCGGCACGGGCGTCCCGGGACTGCACCACCTGATCTGGGAGGCCGTCGACAACGCGATCGACGAGGCGATGGCAGGCCACTGCACCACGATCGACGTGGTGGTACATGCCGACGATTCGGTCACCGTGGCGGATGATGGCCGTGGCATTCCCGTCGACAAGCATCCGGTCTCCAAGAAATCGGCACTCGAGACGGTGATGACCACGCTGCACGCCGGCGGCAAGTTCGGTGGCGATGACGGCGGCTACAAGGTATCCGGCGGTCTCCATGGCGTCGGCATCTCCGTCGTTAACGCGCTCTCCACCAGGATGACGACGGAAGTCGCCCGTGACGGAGCGCTCTACACCCAGGACTATTCCCGCGGCAAGGCGAAAGGTGCGATCAAGAAAGGGAAGCCGGTCAAGCGCACCGGCACCACGCACCGTTTCTGGCCGGACGACAAGATCTTCGAGGAAATCCGCTGGGAGCGGAAGTCCATCCTCGACCGGCTGCGCCAGCAGGCGTACCTCACCAAGGGCGTGACCGTCACGTTCACCGACGAGCGGGAGCAGGTGAAGGAAACCGGTCCGTTCCAGTACCGTTTCCATTTCGAATCCGGCATCCGGAGCTACGTCCAACACCTCGACAAGCAGCGCGACGCGGTTTCCGACGTCATCTACCTGTCCGGGGCCGGCGGCGACGCCGAGGTCGAATGCGCGCTCCAGTACACGAACACGTACGCCGAGCACACCTTCTCGTTCGCGAACAACATCAATACGATCGAGGGCGGGACGCACCTGACGGGCCTGCATCGGGCGCTGACGCGGGTGGTCAACGACTATGCTCGCAAGCAGGGCTTCATCAAGAAGGAAAAGGACGGATCACTTTCCGGCGAGGATGTCCGCGAAGGCCTCACCATGGTGCTGTCCGTGCGCCTTCCCGATCCGCAGTTCGAGGGCCAGACCAAGGCCAAGCTGAACAATCCGGAGATCCGGAGCATCGTCGAGCAGGTGGTCGCGGACGGCCTCGCTACGTACCTCGAGGAGCACCCGGCCGACGGCCGGAAGGTCGTCGAAAAGGCTTACCTCGCCGCCAAGGCCCGGCTGGCCGCCAAGGCCGCCCGCGATACGGTGCTTCGCAAGGGCGCCCTGGAAGGCATGACGCTCCCGGGCAAACTGGCTGACTGTTCCTCGAAGGACGCGTCCCAGTCGGAACTCTACCTCGTCGAGGGTGACTCCGCCGGCGGCAGCGCCAAGCAGGGTCGTGACCGCGAGTTCCAGGCGATCCTGCCGCTCCGTGGCAAGATCCTGAACGTCGAGCGGGCCCGTCTCGACAAGATGCTCGCCAATAACGAGCTCAAGGCGCTGATCATCGCGCTCGGGGGCGGTATCGGGGAGGAATTCGACGTGGAGAAGCTCCGCTACCACCGGATCATCGTCATGACCGACGCCGACGTCGACGGCGCGCACATCCGCACGCTCCTGCTTACGTTCTTCTACCGACACATGCCGGACATGATCCGCTCGGGATACCTCTACATCGCGGAGCCGCCGCTCTACAAGGTGAGCTCGGGGCGCAATTCCGCCTATGCCCACACCGAGGCGGAGCGGGACGACCTGATCAAGCAGTACCTGGCGAAGAAGGGATCGGTCAAGGAGATCACGGAGCAGCTCTCGGACGAAGGCGGTCGGGCGACGACCTCGGCACAGAAGGACATCGCCGGCGTGAACGTCCAGCGCTACAAGGGTCTCGGTGAACTCAATCCCACCCAGCTGTGGGAGACCACGATGGATCCGGAGAACCGGGTCCTGCACCAGGTGACGGTGGAGGACGCCGAGAAAGCGGACGAACTCTTTGATACGCTGATGGGGGCGGACGTGGAGCCGCGTAAGAAATTCATCCAAACGCACGCTAAATCCGTCGCTAATCTCGATATCTGATGGAAAGAGGAATACATGGAAGGTAAAGGCTGGTTCCTGGTCTATGGCGTACTGCTGCTGATCGTGGTGTACCTGCTCTTCTCGGTCTCGAGCCTGAACGGGAAGGTGAACGAACTCCAGGCCGACGTCGCGGCATTGAACGACCAGGCGGGATCGATCGAGGCGTCTCCGGATCCCGACGAGGTGGCATCGCCGGAACCGTCGCCGACGAACGACCTGACTACGCCGGCCGGACGGGACGCGCAGCGCAAGCAGGATCTCAACGAGATCGCGGTGGCGCTGGGCGCCTATTACGCGGAACGGAACGCTTATCCCGAAAACCTGGCCGAGCTGACGACCCAATACCTTGAACGGATTCCTACCGACCCGTCGTATCCCCAGTTCGATTACCGGTACCGCCGGGAAGATTCGGGTTTCATCCTGACGTCCGTACTGGAGCAGGATGACGATCCCGCGGATGCAGCCGGTGACGGTCGGACCGACAATGTCCTCACGATCACGGAACGATCCGCCCCGGCGGATGGCAGCCCGTCCTGAGCCGTGCCCGACGGGCCGCGGCCGCTGGCAGGGCACGCCTGGAAATGAGATAATGAAGCCGTAACCGTGGCGCACCACGCCGCTCACGAAGATCCATGGCAGACATCGGGGAAGTAAAACTACAACCAATCGAAGGGGAGCTCCAGCGCTCTTACTTGGACTACGCGATGAGCGTGATCGTGGCCCGGGCATTGCCGGATGTCCGTGACGGCCTGAAGCCGGTACACCGGCGGATCCTGTACGCGATGAGCGAGCTGGGGCTTCGGAGCAGTGCCAAGTACCGCAAGTCAGCCACCGTCGTCGGTGAAGTGCTCGGTAAGTACCACCCCCACGGCGACACCGCCGTCTATGACGCGATGGTGCGGCTGGCCCAGGACTTTGCGATGCGCTACCCGCTCGTGGACGGGCAGGGAAACTTCGGCTCGATGGACGGCGACAACGCGGCCGCGATGCGGTACACCGAAGCGAAGATGGCCAGGATCACCGACGAACTCCTGGCGGACCTCCAGAAGGATACCGTCGACTGGCAGGATAACTACGACGGTTCCCACAAGGAACCGCAGGTGCTGCCGGCCAAGCTCCCCAACCTGCTCCTGAACGGCACGGTCGGTATCGCGGTCGGCATGGCGACCAACATCCCGCCGCACAACCTGCGCGAGGTCGGCGCGGCGGCGATCCACCTGATGGATAACCCCGACTGTACGCCGGCGGACCTGATGGAACACATCCAAGGTCCCGATTTCCCGACTGCCGGTATCATCTACGGCCGGGAGCAGATCAGGGCCGCGTACGAGACCGGCCGCGGCCGAATCGACATGCGGGCGCGGGCCGAGATCGAGGAGCGCAAAGGCGGCGCCCATCGAATCGTTATCACGGAGGTGCCGTATCAGGTCAACAAGGCGCAGCTGATCGAGAAGATCGCCGATTTGGTACGGAACAAGAAGATCCAGGGTATCGCCGACCTCCGTGACGAATCCGATCGCAGCGGGGTCCGCGTAGTGGTCGACCTCAAGCGCGATTCCTACCCGAACAAGGTCCTTAACCAGCTGTTCCAGCACACCGATCTCCAGAAGTCGTTCCATCTGAACATGCTCGCCCTCACCCCGGACCTCGAGCCGCGAGTGATGACCGTGAAGGACGTGCTGGCGCACTACCTGGCGCATCGTGAGACGGTCGTCCGGCGCCGGGCGACGTTCGAGCTGGCGCAGGCCAAGGACCGGGCGCACATCCTCGAAGGGCTGTTGACCGCGCTCGACAAGATTGACGCCGTGATCAAGACGATCCGGGCCTCGCAGGACCGGAACGTGGCGGCCACGAACCTCCGGAAGAAGTTCAAGCTTTCCGAGGCCCAGGCCAAGGCGATCCTGGAGATGCGGCTCCAGGCGCTGGCGGCGCTCGAACGGAAGCAGGTCGAAAGCGAGTACAAGGAGCTCCAGCAGAAGATCAAGGAACTGACGGCGCTGCTCAAGTCCCAACAGAAGATCCGGGACGTGGTGAAGGAAGAGCTGACCGAGCTCATCGGGACGTACGGCGACGAACGGCGGACCGAAGTAAAGCCTGAGCCGCTCGGCAAATTCGGCGAGATGGACCTGATTCCCAAAGAGGAAGTCTTCATTACGCTCTCGAAAGAGAACTACATCAAGCGCATGCCGGCTTCGACGTACCGGGCGCAGGGACGCGGCGGCAAAGGCGTGACCGGCGGGCAGACCAAGGAGACCGACATGGCGGCGCATCTGGTGAGCACGGACACGCACGCGAACGTGCTGTTCTTCACCAACCAAGGCCGCGTCTTCTCGATTAAGGCGCATCAGATTCCGGTGGCTTCCCGGCAGGCCCGTGGCACGGCGATCGTGAACGTGATCCAACTGGCGCCCGAGGAACGAGTGACGGCGTTGGTGCCGATCGAGAACTTCAAGGCCGAAGGCGAGTGGTACCTCTTCATGGCGACGCAGTACGGGTTCGTGAAGAAGACGATGCTTTCGGACTTCGAGAAAGTCCGCTCCAGCGGCCTGATCGCGATCAACCTGACCAAGGGTGACGAACTGCGTTGGGTGCACGTGACCGACGGCAAGGACGACGTGCTGATGGCGACCGCCCAGGGCAAGGCGATCCGGTTCGCCGAAAAGGAAGTGCGTCCGATGGGACGGGCCAGCCGCGGTGTCAGCGGTATGCGCGTGAAGCAGGGGGATGAGATCGTCGGCGTGGAGCTGGTGTACAAGGACGTGGACCTGCTCGTGGTCAGCGAGAAGGGAATCGGCAAACGGACGGCGATTACCGGATACCCGCGGCACAAGCGGCGCGGGAGCGGCGTAAAGACCGCCAACATCACCAAAAAGACGGGCCTCCTCGTGAGTGCCCGGGCGATCAAGCCCGGTACGGAGAACGTCCTGATCGCCTCAGCCAGTGGACAGGTGATTCGGATCTCCGTAGAGGACGTACCGCAGCTTTCCCGGGCCACCCAGGGCGTATGGATCATGCGCTTGGGACCCGACGACCGCGTAGTGACCGTAGCGACCGCCTGACATGAGGAATATCGTGACATGAGTGGCGCCGCACTGATTCTGAGCATCGCGGCACTGACCTGGTTGGTCGCACAGACCACCAAGTTCCTGGTCGGGCTAGTGACCCAGCCTCAGAAGTTTCTGGATACCGGCGGCATGCCGTCGGTACACGCGGCGGTCATTGTCTCCACGACAACGGCGATCGGACTTGCGCACGGTACCGACGAGCCTGCGTTCGCGTTGGCCGTAGTCGTCAGTGTAATCGTGATACATGACGCGGTCCGTGTCCGCTGGCCGCTTGGTGAAGCGACGGAGCGCTTGAACGAATTATCGGCGAAAGAGAAGTTGACCACGCTGACGGTCTTCCGCGGGCACACGGTCAGCGAGGTGGCGGTCGGGGCGGTTTACGGCGCGGCCCTGGCGGCGGTACTCTATCAACTGTTGTACCCCTGACCATGGAAAGTTACCTTTTCTCAGTGCCTACGGACGGCCCGTACCGTTGGGCGGCTTCGCTCCTGGCACCACTCCTGAGCGCCGGCATCGGCGTGGCCGCCGCGGCAGTGTGTCGTTACTCGAATTCGCCGACGATCCGCCGTCGCTTCGGGCGACTCCGGAATGTTTCGTTCGCCGCGGCTGCGCTACTTACCGTCTATGCGCTGCTTCGGGCTGCCGGCGCTCCGGTCGTGAGTTACCGGATCTGGCTCTATCTGATTCTGGTGCCATACGCGCTATGGCTGGCCTGGTGGGTCCTCCGGCTGCGCTCGCTGTCGCACGACCTCGTGGTGGAGCGGGAGCAGCGCCGCAAGGACGGGTACCGCCGGCGGGGCAAACGGCGGCACCGCTAGGCTGCGGACGGTTTGGCGCGGGCTGCCGTACCGGCTAGGATGGGTTCATGCTTGATTGGAAGCTTTTCGCGCTCCTAACGCCACTGTTCTTCGTCAGCTACCAAGCGCTATCGAAGCTACTCCCGAAGGATCTCTCGATTTTCTTGGTCAATGCCTATGCCTCGCTGATCGGCGTGGCGCTCATGGTCTTGCTTCACTTGCTGAGTGCCCAGAACAAGTCCCTGCAGTTGCCGGCTAAGTACCTGTCGATCGCAATCGGCATCGGTGTGCTGATCAGTCTTGGCAACTTCGGCATCATCAAGGCGTATTCGCTGGGAGCGCCGCAGTCACTCTTCACGCTGTTTTTCTATGTGGCACTGATCATTTACGGAATCCTGTTCGGCTTACTGATTTGGAGTGAGAAGTTGAACGTGATTCAGGTAGCTGGGATAACGCTTTCACTTATCGGCGTCTTTATCGCCGTGAAGTACAAAAGCTAGGCATTGCCTCGCCTTGAACATCTGCGTAAAATGAGTCTTGCGGCGTAACTGCTGGAGATTCTCAAGAAGATTTATCCAACTCCACAAAACGATTGATCGTTTGCGGTTCCGTCAGGGCCGTTTTTGTTTCACGGAGGCCCGCTGCTCTTTTACAACAGGTTGACATGCCAAACCGTCACCACCATGGTGGCGGTCTCTAACAATTTCTAAAACAACTTTGACCTCGCCGACTCTCCGGAGGCGGCGAGTGTTTATCAGAGAGTTTGATCCTGGCTCAGGATTAACGCTGGCGGCGTGCCTAACACATGCAAGTCGAATGATTACATGGCGGACGGCTGAGTAACACGTTGGTACCTGCCCCGAACTCGGGGATACCCCCTGGAAACGGGGACTAATACCCGATAGTTCTCTTCGGAGTAAAGATTTATCGGTTCGGGAGGGGCCTGCGTCCGATTAGCTAGTTGGTGAGGTAATGGCTCACCAAGGCGACGATCGGTAGGTGGTCTGAGAGGATGATCACCCAGACTGGGACTGAGACACGGCCCAGACTCCTACGGGAGGCAGCAGTGAGGAATCTTGCGCAATGGGGGAAACCCTGATGCAGCAACGCCGCGTGGAGGAAGACGGCCTTCGGGTTGTAAACTCCTTTTAGGTGGGACGAACATTGACGGTACCACCTGAATAAGGACTGGCTAACCACGTGCCAGCAGCCGCGGTAATACGTGGAGTCCAAGCGTTATCCGGATTTACTGGGCGTAAAGCGTCCGCAGGTGTCCGAGCAAGTTTCTGGTGAAAGCCCACGGCCCAACCGTGGAACTGTCAGAAAAACTGCTCGGATCGAGTGTGGCAGAGGCAGAGGGAATTCCCGGTGTAGGGGTAAAATCCGTTGATATCGGGAAGAACACCAGTGGCGAAGGCGCTCTGCTGGGCCATCACTGACACTCAGGGACGAAAGCGTGGGTAGCGAACGGGATTAGATACCCCGGTAGTCCACGCCGTAAAC
>CAYZCS010000037.1:0-7146 GCA_964476895.1 uncultured Candidatus Saccharibacteria bacterium
GTATCCGCGGATCGTCGGACGGGCGGTCGAGCTGCACCCGCTGATCGTCTTCTTCGGGCTCCTGGTCGGCGTGCAGCTGGCGGGTATCGCCGGGGCACTGCTGGCGACGCCGGCGCTCGGCCTCCTCAAGATAACGTTGATTTCCCTACGGAACTCGACAGGATATACCAAAGCGTAAGATATGGCAGCCAAGAAACGCGTGGTCGTGTTTGATTTTGACGGAGTAATCGCCGACAGCTTCGACCTGCATCTGGCGTGCTGGCAGGAGATACTGGGTGCGCTCGGCGCTTCCGTCTCCGACGAAGCGCTCATGAAGACGATGGGATGGAGCTCGCCGGACACGGCACGTTCGCTCCTTAAGAGCACGAGCGTGAAGGCCAAGCCGGATGAGGTCGCCGAGCGGAAGAAGGCATTGTTCCGGAAGCGGGCGGAGAAGGAGCTCGAGCCGATGTCCGGCTCGGTGGACGCGGTCGAGCGGCTCAGCGAGGGATTCCATGTGGCCGTGACCAGCGGGCGGAGCCGGAAGACGACCGAGACGGCGTTGGACCGGTTCGGGGTCCGCGACCAGCTCGACGCCGTCCTCACCAGCGACGACCTGGGGCCGAAGGACGAACTGGACGACTTGCTGAGCATGGTCGTGGACCGGGTGGGATTGAAGCGTGGCAATGGCGTGATGGTGGATGATTCGCGGAACGGCCTGCTGGCCGCCGAGCGGGCGGGGATGAAGTCGGTCGCCTTCGACTCGAACCCGAAGTTCCAAGTTGATTACTCGATGGCGGACGCGGTGATCGGCTCGTTGGACGAACTGCAGCCGGAACTGCTGCACGCGGTGTTCGGGTAACGTCTCACCATGAACGGTCCCGAACAGTCACTCCGCATCGGCCTGAGCCGGACCATGGAGACGGAAGGGCGCTATGTCGTAATGTCACCGGACGGCGGGACGTTCCATCCCACGCATGAGGACCCGGATGAAAGGGAGCGCTTCCTGGAATTCTTCGGCGGACTGGAGCTTTCCGACAAGCTGACCGTGCTTGAGGGCATCAATCGTCCGGAGCTGACCGAACAACTCCGGGGTACCCATCCGTCGAATCTCGAGCGGAAGTTGGATGATGTCGTCGCGCGTTGGATCGAGGAGAACGAACGGTTCGTGCAGTACCGTGAGGGTTCCCGTGCCCGCATGGCCAGGGATCCCCGGATGCTCACCGGCGACGAGGACCGTTCCTTCAAGGAAGGCTTCCTGGACCGGCTGGCGAAGGAAGTCCATGATTCCTGGCTATACCCCGACCTCGGTGAAGCCGAAGCCCGTTTGGCAAACCTATGGAAGTCCCTCAAGAACCCGGAGGCGAGCAGCCTGGAGCGGGCCCGCCGCAGTGGCTGGTCGTACTTCACCGTCGTGGCGACTCCGGAGGAAGGCCGCCCGCCCGAGTGGGTCCGGACGGCTTGGGAGGGAGTCAGCATCCCGATGCCGGCGGATCTCGACGGAAACGAGCAGGATTTCCGGGACGGGTATGCATTGGTATGGGTCGATGATGCCATCCCGTCACTCATGGCGGAAGGTAGGAAGGACGCCGTGTGGTGGTGGATCGATCACTATCCTGACTTCCAGGGGCAGATGCTCGCGTTCAAGGTGGAAGACGTGGAGCTGGATCCGGCCTTCGGCCGCAGCTGAATAACCGCCACGGATTCTTTACACTAGGAGGAGGTCGCATACGGCCCATTCCGGGATCGTCTAATGGTAGGACGCCAGACTCTGAATCTGGTAATCGGGGTTCGAATCCCTGTCCCGGAGCATGAAAGAAAAGCTATTGGCGGTATTTGGCTACGCAGTCATTGGCCTGATTGGCCTTGCCGTACTTGCCGGTCTTGGCGTCTATTTGTGGGGCAGTAGTTATACTTATGATCCCTCGGCAGAGAGCGAGCAGAAGAAGCTGCAGGCCGACATGCCAAAAGTCAAAGCTCAGGTCGAGGAGTGTATCAGCTTCAAGGAATCTGCTGAACTTGCGGGGCGCTCCCGGAGCGAGGCTATAAATAACAACGGCGGAACACTACCATCCACCTTTCGTGCTTCATCTGTAGATCGCACTATCGCTCGATACGAGGCTTTGAGGGCTACTTGCGACCCGCTTATTACGAAGTATGAGCAGGAATATTCGAGGCTCGTCCACCTCGCCCAGGAAAGCGCTCGGAATAAGAAGAATGCATTTGAAAAGTGGCTCTCTCGTAATGAGGAGCCATCCGTAGAAACATTTCAGTTCAAGGCGCAGTACAAGGCATGTTTTCCTGGCTGCCGCTCGCAGATTATTCCTTAATTTTCATCACGCAATAGCTGAAAGGTTCCAGACCCGACTGGTGAGCAATTACACTTACGATATGAGCGACTCTGCCACGAAAGTATTGGCCGCGACCATCCTTAAGCGAGCCGCTAGCTACATCCGGACAAACGGTTGGCGGGAAGAAGGCATGAGCATCCACGGCAAGCCCAGATGCTCGATGGGTGCATTGGCATCCGCATATCCAAAGCGTACTTGGGATCAAAACCTGGCAGCGGTTATGTACGACGGCCTTTATTCCGAGCTGGCCGGCGAGAGCCTTACCGCGTTTAATCTCAGAGAGAGGAACGGGGAGGCGGTAGCCCGTCTTTATGAGCGGGTAGCCTCAACTCTCGCGACTAGATAGGCTCTAACTTCGTCCTAGACCCGGAACAAGCAACAGTAAAACTGATAACAGGTGTATAATCGGGCGTTATGGCAGGTCTTGAGTACGCTGAAGATTTTAAACGCGCTGAAGCTGTAGGGATGACGGCGGAAATCGAGCCTGATTTAGCGGAGGCTGGTATTGCCGAGCTTTTAGAAAGCGAGCATGAGTCTGTTCGGTTGGCGGCTGTATCAAGTTTGGCTCAGCTACCGGACGGGGAGCGACAGAGAACTGCGCGTTTAACGGAACTGGCGCTCAGTAATGATATGACTTCCGTGCGTAGCCTGGCGGCCTTCCTGCTACCCGGGATTACCAAAGGTGACCCGGAAATGTTCTGGCCTTTATATGAGATCGCCATGGACAATCCGAAGCGCTCTGTAAGGCGCGACGCTCAGCAGGCTCTGCAACATCTTCCCGGAGAGGAGTTGGCCAAAGTCCTGGTCGCAGCAGACCAACATCTTGCCGATGAAGGGCCATCTGTAAGGCGAGCGGCCGCCGACACAATCATGGTTGGCCGAGAGATGATGTAGCAACGTCGCGGCAGGTCTATGCTGAACCGGAAATGAAACGCGTTTATCTTTGCGTCCCGGAAAGTTCGGGTCGAAAGGGTTGGTTGAATCCGGTCTAGTAAAGACCGCCGTCTTGGGCAGGTTGCTGCTCTGTTCCGGTGCCTTCTTCGTCCTGCTGGTCCGCGGGGTCGTGGTAGCAGCCGGTCAATAGCACCGCGAAAAGCGGGATAAAGGCGCTCAAGAGTATTCGCTGGGGTCGGTTCATCATGGATATGCGTGCGTTCCATGCCACCGTATCAGGCGAGGGGAACGGGTCATTGTGCGATTCACCAAAAGAAGGCCGGGCAGTTGTGCCATCCTCTTTCTGTGAAATAATGCCCGCATGGAAACGAAACAGACTCCAAACCAGCACGGATTCGTGCCACTCGTCGCACTGGTGATCGCCGGCGGCGTGGTACTGGCCGGCGGCGGCGCGGTCGCCGCGTCTTCCGACGACGTACCGGGCGACGTGCTCTACCCGGTCAAGCAGGCCGCGGAATCGGTCAAGGTCGCGGCGGCGTTCGGTGATGAAAGCGAGGCCCGGGTCCACCTGGACATCGCCGAGACGAAGCTGGACGAAGTGGAGCAGTTGGTGGCCGACCGGGCTCCGGCGGACAAGATCGATGATGCGCTGAGTCAGATGGAGGAAGCCCGCAGCAAGGCCGAAGAGAAGACGGAAGGAGCTCGCGCCGATGGCAAGGACGTTGCCGAGCTGCAGGAGCGATTGGAACAGAACCTGGAGCGCCAGCAGGCCGTCCTGACCGGCGTGCTCGAGCAGGTCCCCGAGCAGGCCCAGCCGGCGATCCAGCGGGCGATTGAGGCTTCCCAACGAGGACTCCGGGAAGCCGGCGGAGCCGTTGAGAACCGCGGGACCGGAGGTAACATTCCCGACGAAGCCGGTGCTCCGGAGGATGCCGGAACCGGGCGTGGCGAGGCTGGCGCTGCCCGACAGGATAACGCTCCTCTTCCAAGCCAATCAGAGCGGCGTGGATACTAGGATCCGCCCGAGCATTTACATGGCACGGATGCTGCACGGCCGTTTGCGCGCGAGCTGCTAAGCTTCCCGCTTCTTCCGCGTGATGCCGTAGGCGATCCGGCCGACCGCCGCGGTCAGGAGCAGGGCTGTACCAGCTACCGCCGCCGCGGCGTACGGCAACAGCATGGCTTCGGTTACCCGCGGCGTCACCTCGCCGAGCACCGACCCGACCCGACCCGACGGTTCGCTGTTCATGGCGATACTGCGGATAGTCAGCAAGGGCAGTGCCCCCACGCCTGCCAACAGGAAGACGATACCCGGCGATACCAGCCGTCCGAAGCGGTGGCTGAAGAAGACTAATCCGATCAGGAGCAGCAGGCTGAGGCCCCCGGTGACGGCCAGCGTCGTGACCGCGGTCTCATGCGTGTCGCGTGAAAGTACCCCGAACGCGGCGGCGTCCCGGCGGATCTGCTCGCGCTGGGTAGGGGCTGCTTCCGCGGCCAGTCCTTCGATGCCGTCGTCATACGCCCGTTCGGTCAATGGCCGGAAGACGGCCAGCCGAAGTTCCCGGGGACTGAGCATCTCCATCTGTTCCCGGGTGATCTCATGCGAAAACCCGGGAAGCGGCGCGACCCGGCCGTCGGGGTCATGTGCCAGCTGGCGGCGGAAGTCCTCGATGCCGGACGCGTCATCCAATCCCCGCGGGCTGAACGTGGCGGCCAGCAGGTGGGTGTTGATGTCGATCGCCTGGTCCCGTTCCGTGAGCCTGGTCACTCCGGCGAGCAGCAGCGTTATGGCGAGGGACACGACCAGGAGCAGGCCACAGATCCATTTCGCGTCGACGTGCCAGTAGGGACGTGGGTTCGAATGCATGGCGGGTTACAATAAATTGCCCTAGTATAGTGATTTTTTAACCATATGTCAATGCTTGCACGGATACACAAAGAAAAGCGGTGTATCCTGCCGAGAATTGTGCATAAGTGCTAATCACACCACCGGAATCATGGAGGAATATAGGTTCACGTAACGAGGAGGATTTCATGCCTGCTACAAAAGAGGAGTTACCCGATACCATCAAGCGTTCGCCGAAGAAAGTGCGGGACACCTATCAGAAAACGCTCGATAACGCCCACGATCAGTACCGCGGCGACGAGGAGCGTGCGCATCGCACTGCGTGGGGGGCGGTGAAGAACCTGGCGGAAAAGAAGGGAGACCATTGGGAACCCAAGGACGGCACCGGTCCATCCGATCCTCGCTCGAAGAAGTCGCAGCGTGAGAAGCGGCAAGACAAGGGTGAGACGTTCCAGGGCATAGACGTCGAAGGGAACACCAAGGAAGAACTGGCCAAGCGCGCCCAGCGGGCGGGAATCAGCGGTACCTCTGACATGGACAAGAAGGAAATCGCCCGCGAACTGGCCAAGAAAGGCGGGTAAGTGGCATGGAAACACTGAAGCTTCATACGGGCGTCGGGATGCCGGCGATCGGCTTCGGTACGTGGCAGCTTGAGGGCGGGGCTGAGACGGTTCGCGCCGCGCTCGAAGCCGGCTACCGGATGATCGATACGTCCGGTGATTACGGTACCCAGCCGGCCGTTGGCCAGGCGATCCGAGAGTGTGATATCCCTCGGGACCAAGTGTTCCTCGTCACCAAGGTGGAGGAGGACGAGGACGGGCTTGAGGCGACTCGGGATCGGCTGGACGACCTCGGCCTCGACTATGCGGACCTCGTACTGATCCATCGGCCGCCGCGGCACGGTCCCGGAAGCGACATCTGGGAGGGGCTGATCCAGGCGAAACGGCAGGGCCTGGCGCGGGACATCGGTGTCAGTAACTACACCACCGGTCAGATCGAGGAGATTACGGAAGCCACCGGCGAGGGACCTGTCGTCAACCAGGTCGAATGGAGCCCGTTCGGGTATACCCGGGAAATGCTCGAGTTCTGCAGGAGCAACGGTATCGTGATCCAGGCGTACAGTCCGCTTACCCGCGGCCAGCGGCTGGATGACCCGACGTTGCAGGGAATCGGTGTTCGGCACGGCAAGACGCCTGCCCAGGTGCTGCTTCGCTGGAACATCCAGCTCGGGACGCCGCCGCTTCCGAAAGCGTCGGACGGGGAGCATATCCTCGATAACTTCTCTGTTTTTGACTTCGAGCTGAGCCATGAAGAGATGGATGTGCTGAACGGCCTGAACGAACGGTACTCGGCGTTGGCTGGCCTGGCGTATGCGTGACCCCAAGGACATGCATGAACTCGCACAGGCACCTGCACCACTTGGCGACCCTGAAGTCCCGAATCCGATTACGGCGGAACCGGGATTCGTATTCGACACCCTCGTGGCACAGGTCTTCAATATCCTGTTCATCGGCGCCGGCATCCTGGCGGTCCTTCTCATCATCATCGCGGGCATCATGTTCATCCTGTCCTTCGGTAGCGACGAAGCCCGCGCACGTGCGGTGAAGACCTTCTTCAGCGCGCTTGTCGGATTGATCATCGTATTCACGGCCTATCTGGTGGTGAACGTGGCATTGTCCGCGCTCGGCATCGATCCCTTCTACCGGGTCTGATCACCCGCGGTGTCCCGCCGTAGAGTGGGCCGTGGCCGATGTTCCGATTTGACCGTCGGTGTACGTTGGAAATATGGCTTCGCATGCCCATCATGACCGGCGCACCCTTAACCGGACCGCGTTCAGCGCTACGGCGCATTGCCTCACCGGCTGCGGGATCGGCGAGGTTATGGGCCTGGTCATCGGTACCGCCCTTGGTTGGGACGTGGTCGCGACCATCGCCCTGGCCGTAGGACTTGCGTTCTTCTTCGGCTACTCGCTGACCCTGATCCCGCTGCTACGCTCCGGGATGGTGCTGACCGCCGCCCTGCCGCTCGCGCTGGCCGCAGACACGCTCTCGATCACGGTCATGGAAATCGTGGAT
>CAYZCS010000038.1:0-6856 GCA_964476895.1 uncultured Candidatus Saccharibacteria bacterium
GCGCTCCTGCTCCTGCTCCATCCAGTCCATCGTGGCTTCGCCCTCATGCACCTCGCCGATCTTGTGCGTCTTGCCGGTGAGGTAGAGGATACCCTCCGTCGTCGTCGTCTTACCGGCGTCGATGTGGGCGATAATCCCGATGTTGCGGGTCTTTTCTAGCGAGTATTCTCGAGGCATACGAAAGAAAGTATACGGCAACCTTGTAGCGGGTGGAACCTATAGCCTCTTAACCCTTGCCAGTAATTCGCTGACATAGCCGAGAGTTTCATTCAGGTCGGGATAAAAATTTGAAGGATGCCCACATTCGTTTCGCTTATTCAGAAGGCCGTGCAGTGCCTTCATAACCGTCTTGCCGTATGCACCGACCTTCTTCCCAGCCTCGATGACCTGAAAATCAGATACGTCTCGAAAGTCGACGGCTGCATTGATGTTCCAAGCTGAATATTCTCTTTGTACTACCGCCAGATATTTGTCCGCCAGTAGCTCGTGGAGATAGTCCATAAGCCCCGCCCAGGCCAGCACATGTGCTGCTCGATAGAGGCCCTGCTCTATGGCACGTAGACTCTCCCGAAAAAGCTCATCCTGCAGCAGCGTCAATCCTGCAAGGGTCTGGTAGGTGTCCTCGATAGTGATGACGCGAGAAGCGGCAGCCTCATGTTTTGCGACTAGTCGCTTGCCAGTAGCTTGCAGGGCACTAATCCGGCGAACAATATCAGGTATCTTTTCCTGCATCGGCAGCCTCCTCGCCGAGGCTAAGCAAGTGCTTGCGCATTGACGCGAACAGCTTGTCGTACACATCTGCCTCCGCCGTTGCGGGTAGCTCCAGCTGAAGCGTAATATTCAGGGAAAGATCGCCGGGCGTACTACTGGAAACCTGCCGACTGATTCCAGTTTTCGAGCCTGGCGTAGCAGCAGTTTCCTTCGCAATGCCTGTCGGTGCAGCACTAAAGTCCCCAAACTTCGTAAGCGCCTGGAACGTTTGGACACACATAGTCTGGGCACCTACGCCAAGGTTGGTGTTCGCACGAACGTAGTCGCGAAGTGCCTCCGCAT
The DNA here is from genome assembly GCA_964476895.1 of uncultured Candidatus Saccharibacteria bacterium. Lineage (GTDB taxonomy): Bacteria > Patescibacteriota > SICC01 > SICC01 > SICC01 > JALYJZ01. Next base: position 1,054 of record CAYZCS010000038.1, read on the forward strand.
CTTTTCTATCCGCGTCTGGGTAAACATTAAAAAGGTCGGCATATGCCTTGCGCACTGCATCAGCGATCTGAGCCTTGTCCTGGGCATTCTGCCGCCGGAACGCTGACCACAGGCCTGTCGGTGTACCGGCCTGGTCAATCAGTCCGATGTGCTTGAAGACGGGAATCATGCTCCGGTCATTGCTACTTTTATACCCAACAGAAGCAAGCCATTGATGGGTAACTTTTTCGGGCCGCCCGAAAGAGCCCACCCGCTCGAGTAGATCTTTCATTTTGCCAGCGACTTTTGTGTACGGAAGGTTGGTCATAGTACCTCCTAATTAATTGGTAGATACTACTTTAGCGAATTAGCCATATACGTCAACCCTTGGTATGCCGAGGATCCCCTTGAGCAGCTACGCGGCTTCCCGCGCAAGCTGATAGAGCATGTTCCGGGCGGTCCGGATCTCCGCCTCGGTGGCGAGTCGCTCGTCCAGTACGATGCTCACCCCGGTCGGCTGGCAATCGTCGAGCTGCTTGTCTTTCCATTCCGCCGGATACTCGTCCTCCAGGTTGTAGGCAACAAACGCGCCGTTCTCGACGACGCCGAAGTCGTGGTGAACCCGTACGCCTCTCAGGGCTCCCGACTCCCCTTGCTTGTGCGCGAAGTCGAACGTCAGCCGGACATGCGTCGCTTCTTCGAAGGCCCGCTCGGTCGGACTGAGCGGTCGGGTGACCAAGACGGCGGTCTTTTCGAGAACCTGCCCCGCCTCGTATCCCTCCTGGATCAGCGTCACCCACCGTTCGGAATCCCCGAGCCGCCAGACGGCTGCCGAGTCGGACGCCATCGGTGCATCGAGTCCGTACATCGCCCCGACCCGTTCATGGAGCGTATTGATCGCATCAAAATGCTCCTCAAGAAACTTAGCATCCGGCATCTCTTCTATGTGCATGAAGGCAAGCACTGCTTGGCGGATCTTTGCTCGCTCGTCATCACTCACATCCGGCAGTTCCAGTGGTGCCGCGTCGGGCTGCCGATCCGCGACGATCCTGTGAATCTCGTCGCTGAATTCATCGAGCAATTCTATCGAGATCCGCCGGTTGCGGGCCGGATCCTGCTCCGCTTCACGAAGCTTTTCGGTATCGGTCGGTTCGCTCGTGACGTGCTATCGTATCACGGCTCAACCGGCCTTTTCGATCAAACTCGGATACCGCTCCGCACCCTCAAGCAGCTCCTCGTCCGTATATGTCGGATGCTCGATGCGGACCCAGGCGTCGCTGGAACGTGACCGGTCCCACGGGCAGACCGAACGGCGGAACATCACCTTGCGCGCCAGCTCGGAGGCCGGGTTGTCCGGATCCAGGCGCCGCGTGTAGTGGATCACCTGGCAATTATGTGACTTGTTCTTGCCGCTCTTGTCATTGATCCATTCAAAGAACTTCACCTCGTCCATCTTCTCGAGCGGCACGCGGGCGGCGTCGATCACCTCGCCATGGGTCACCAAGATCGCCTTGCCGCGCTCGGGAATCCGGCCGGCGTCCACGTCGCGATGCAGCGTCTGGAGCACGCGGTCGAACCGCATCGCCACGTCGATCACCCGCTCCCCGTTCGGCGGCCGCCAGAAGAGCGGGTTCGCCTTCCGCTGTTTCATCTGGGCCTGGTAGTCCGAGGTCTCGAACTGCTCCGGCGGCGGGCTCTCGATGCTGCCCCAGTCGCGCTCGTGGAGGTACGGACTGCGCTGCCAGTTCGGGCCGTCTACGCCGAGCAGCCCGGCGGTCTCGCGCGTCCGCACGAAGTAGCTGAAGAACCGGGCGTCGAACCGCTCGGCGATCTCCGCGCGGATGTACTCGCCGGCCGCCTTGGCCTGCTCGCGCCCCTTGCCAGTCAGGCGCGTCTGCCAGTTCTTTGCCTTGGCGAAGGCATCCGTGTAGGCCCGGGCGTTCCCCGCTTTAATCTCCTCCTTCACCAGGTTGGCTTCGGATTGTCCGTGCCGGACGAGAACAACGTCTGCGGGGAGGGCCATGGGTTCAGTATAGCCCCTAACGTGAGCGGGTCAGGGCATTCAGGCGATTCCTGCGTCGCGAATCGTCTGCCGGTTATCCAGCGCAATCTCAAGCCCGTCGATCTCGGAGGGGTCGAACCACTGCACCTCGTTCCCTTCGCCGCCGCCCGGCTCGCTCGTCTGCACGCGGAACGTCAGCGGGATGCACGGCTGCCCCGGATGCCGGTCCGGATCGTCGTAGTAGTGGCCGGTGAACTCGACCGAATCGGCCGAACTGATGCCGGCCTTCTCACGGAGGCGCCGACGCACGGCCTCTTCCAGCCGCTCGCCGGGCTGCACGTAGCCGGCGATCAGCTCCCACGTCCCGGCGTCCGGATCCTTGCTGCGCTTGCGGAGCAGGACCTTCCCCTCCGGATTCGTCACGATGGCCGAGACGGCCAGGATGTTCCCGTCGTTCATGGGGCTATAGTAACAAACCTAGCTCGCCACGCTCGGCTCCGCCTGGCGTAGCGCCACCCGATACGTAGTCTGGATATCGAACTCGCTCTCGTGATGCCGGCAGGAATCGCCCGGGGTGGGTTGGTCGTCTATCCCCGTGCAGGCATCACAGATCAGCCCTGCCTCCTCTGAATCCTCTCTCACCACCGCCACCAGGCCTTCGCCGAGATCGATTTCAAACTCAACGCCGTAGTCGTTGGGCCGGTCGGCCAGCATAGCCTCCAGATCCGCAACCTGCTCGAACAGCGCTTCGACTTTCCACTCGCCGGAGAATTGCACGCTTTTCGGGATTGGCAAGCCACCATCCGGCGTGTACCGAGCCGCTCGGATTCGGTCAGCCGAGATAGTCTCGATGCCGAGCAAGCGGAGCGTCTCCTGGAAGCTTTCTTTTAGCCGGGCCTGGCGATTATCCTGCGCATCCGACCACTCGGACCCTTCAAACACCGCTACCTCATCGTCCGGTCGCTCCTGCCGGCTCGCCGCGAACCGCATCGCTTCGATAGCGTGCGGGTATTCCCCCTTGTCCGTATGGACATCCAGCCGGTGCATGCAACCAGTATACGTCATGCTCGCCGCCGTTTACGCCGGCGTCCGCCCGCCGGGATAGCCGCCAGGGTGACCGCCCTGTCCGCCGCGGTACCCTCCCCTCGCCCGCCGGGTTGCCCGCTCCAGCCGCTTCCGCTGGATGTCGTGCAGCTCGACGTCCGGCGTGATGTACGAAAGCGCCTCTTCCGCCAGCAGCGGCGAGCCCTGTTCCAGCGCCAGCTCGGCAGTCCGGAGCGTCAGGTCCGTGAGGTTCCGTCGGAATCGCATACGCAGCTCCGCAGGTACGTACCCGGCGACATCGAGCCCGTCGCGGACCATCCGGATGTGCCGGATCGCCGTGCCGGGCTTTTCGATTTCCAACGCGTCCCGAATCTCAGCGTAGCCCAGCATGAAGTCGTAGGTCTCGCCGCATTCCCAGCGCTCCGGCCTGTGCCCCCTGGCCCATTCGGAGAACCTTCTCATGTCATCACACTATACCTGTGCTAGGATTTCCGGCTATGGACAAGCTTCCACCGGAATCATCCCGCCCCGACGCTTCCGAGCTCACCGACGACGAGCTCCGGGCGGCACATGATCGCGTGACGGCCGAGCACTACCTCGGGGAGGTTCCCCATACCTACGATGAGCTCCTGGGCCGCCGCCGGTTGGAAGACCTCCCGGAAGATACCCCGCTGGGCCGCTTCTACCGCGAGCGCGTGCTTCCGATCGACGCCGCGCCGCCGGACGTGGATCCGTTCGACGCCTTGGCCTCCCGGATGTTCTATCGCCAGATCAGCGGCGTCCGGAAGAACCTTCGGGCGGGTCATCTGCCCTACATCGCCGTGAACCTCGCGACCGCTGACGTCGCCAGCGACCTCCGGGCGATGTTCAGGCGCCCGCCCGACCAGGTCCCGCTGACCGGATTCTTCCGCGATGCTAGCGAGGCGTGCAAGCGTCAGTTCGAGGAAACGGGCGAGTTGGACGTCTGACCCGCCGTGCCGACACGACCCTCCTGCTCCTTGCCAGGGCCGCGCTCCCGGGCGTATGGTTTGCCCATACGGAACGTGCTACGATACCCCGCTAGGAAAAACATGTCTCTCGACAGCTTGGACTACTACACCGAACAGGAAATGGAATCGTTCGACCGCATGGTGGCCCACGATCGTCTCGACCGGCCTCCCGCCAAAGCCATCGATTCGCAACGCGTGACCATCGAGGCCTTGCCGGAGCAATCCCCCGTCGGTGCGTTCTATCGTGACCGTGTCCGGCCCGCCGAAGCGGAAACCGATCCGCTCGAAGCGCTCCATGCCCGGCTCTTTTTCGAGTTCGAAGGCAGGCTCGAGGATTGCCTGAACGATCGGCGGTCGGTCCCGGAGGCGATCGACCAGGCCGAGAAGCGTCTGCTCGACGAGGTCAGTCAGTTATTCCCCGCGCACGGCGAGACGGGACCATACGCTGGGTTCGTGCGGGATGCCGCCGATGCGTTCCGGAGATACCATACGGCACTGGTTATCTCTGGCGACCATGTCCCCGGGCGCGTGCTGCCGCACTTTGACGGAACGACGTAGAGCCATGGGACAGACATTCGAACCCAGGCGCGACTCCGAAGAATGCTTCAGTGAGGAAGAGGTCCACGAGCTGTTCGACGCGGTGGTCGCCGAGGATTTCCTCAAACACGACCGCATCGGCGTAAGCGAGCGGATCAGGAACCGTTACTTCCGCACCCTCCCCGAAGGCTCTCCGCTCGCAAGGTTCTATCGGGAAGAAGTGCTCGCGGACGGCATCGAGCAATATCCCGTGCTGGACGAATTCCGGCGGGAAGTCTTCTTCCGGTTCTGCTGCACGCTGGACGAGCGGCGCACGACGATCAATAGCGTCGAGGAAGCGATATCCGAAGCACGAGCGATCACGGAGCACTGGCTGAGAGAAGTGTTCCTGCGGGAACCCGACGAAATTCCGGAATCCGGATTCATCGAAGAAGCCGCCGACGCGTTCCGAGAGCAGCATGCATTCGTGCGTTCGATGCGCACCGGGCAATAGTACTGGTTTTCCAGGCGGTTAGTACCGCGCGTAGTGCGCGAACGCGCGGTTGGCTTCGGCCATCTTGTGCACGTCTTCCTTCTTCTTGAAGGCCGTGCCCTCTTTCTTGGTCGCGGCGATGAACTCGTCCGCCAGGCGCTTGCTCATCGGGGCGCCCTGCTTGGCCCGGGCGGCATCCACCAACCAGCGGACCGCCAGCTGCGTCCGGCGCCGGGGCCGCACTTCGGTCGGGATCTGATACGTGGCACCGCCGACGCGGCGGGCACGGACCTCGACCGGCGGGGAAATCGACTTGATCGCCTCCTCGAATACCTCCAGCGGTTCCTGCTTGGTCCGCTCCTTGATGATGTCGAATGCCTCGTAGACGATCTGTTCGGCGGTCGAGCGCTTGCCTTCGAGCATCAGCTTCCCGACGAACCGGGATACGAGCTTGCTGCCGTACTTGGGGTCCGGCTTGGGTTCGCGGATCGAAGCGCTGTTCTTGCGCATTACTCCCCGCCTCCCTTGGCCTGCGGTCGTTTCGCGCCGTACTTGCTCCGGCCCTGGGTCCGGTCCTTCACGCCCTCGGTATCGAGCGTACCGCGCACCACGGTGTAGCGGACGCCGGCCAGGTCCTTGATCCGGCCGCCTCGGATCATCAGCACCGAGTGCTCCTGGAGGTTGTGACCCTCGCCGGGGATGTACGCGGTCACCTCCATGTTGTTGTTCAACCTCACGCGCGCGACCTTACGAAGCGACGAGATCGGCTTACGGGGCGTC
>CAYZCS010000039.1:0-6748 GCA_964476895.1 uncultured Candidatus Saccharibacteria bacterium
AGAGCAGCAGACTCATAAGCTGTTGGTCGCAGGTTCGAATCCTGCCACTGCCACACAGCCCGCCCGGGGCTTGACAAACGCATAAAAAAGTGCTAAGTTGACATAATTTTACGGATAGTCAGGATGTTGAGAAAACGCACACCCAAACTCAGACCGGCCCTGGCCGCACTGTTCATGCTCGGCGGCGGCGTGCTCCTGTGGCAGGACACGCGCCAGCCGGAGACGGACATCAAGACCGCGGATCTCGCTACGACGTTCTCAGGCGGCACGGTAGTGGCTGGAACGGATACCGCGCCAGGTGACGCGCTGGCGACCGACTCCTTCCTGACATACGAATCGGCGCAGCTGGAAACCGGCCTGCCGCGGACGAACGCGGTCGGCTTATCCTGGCGCCAAGAAGGCGGCGGGCACGACCATGACCATGCCGCCATCCTCCAGATGCGGACCAAGCACGATGACGGTTGGAGCGGCTGGGTGACCGTGCCTGGCGCCGAGGACAAGAAGGACACGGCCGACCCGGCCGTACATAGCGCGATCCTGCTTACCGCCGAAGCCGTGGGGGCGCAGTACCGGCTCATCGTCGAGGCCGAGGACGGTACGGTGAAGCTCTCGAAGCCCCGGCTGACCGCGATCGACGCGACCGTCGGTCCGGACCCGACCAAGAAGACCCTGCTCGGCAGGCTTTTCGGCGGGAAGGCTTCCGCCATCTCCAATCCCCGGGTCTACTCCCGGACCGAGTGGGGCGGTCCGAGCAACTCGCCTAGCTGGCATGCCAAGTACTACAAGCTCGACCGGGTGATGGTGCACCACACCGTCTCGAACGCGACCACCTCGTTCTCCGGAAGCGCGGCAAACGTGCGGGCGATTTGGGATTACCATACCAACACGCTGGGCTGGGGTGACATCGGCTACAACTACCTGGTCGACCAGTCGGGCCACATCTTCCAGGGCCGCTACTTCGACAAGAACTACGTCGAGGAAAACAAGGTGGTGGTCGAAGCGGGGCATACCTTCGGCTACAACGACCGCAGTATCGGGATCGCCGCGCTCGGTGACTTCCGTTTTCACGGCCCGTCGAGTTCGTTGATCGAGAACATCGGGAAGATCGCCGGGTACAACCTGGGCCAGCGGAACCTGAGGCCCTGGTCCTGGTATACCGACGAAGCAGGCAGGGCGCAGCGGCGGCTGGCTGGCCACCGCAACTACACCAGCACGAGCTGTCCCGGTGGCAACCTCTACAATGCGCTGGGTTCGGTGCGTGATCGTGCCGACGTCTACGCCATCCTCTACGGCCTGCAGAGCCGGTGGGACTACTCGTACCGGGGTCAGGGCGTGGACGGCTCGTCCGGCGGCAGCGTCAGCTTCCGTCCCGGCGAGACCGCGGAGCTTTACGTGGACCTGAAGAACGAGGGTGAAAACACCTGGCGGAACGACGGATCGAATCCGGTCCGGCTCGGCACCGACCGCCCGCAGGATCGGGCGAGCGGATTCGCCGCGACTTGGATTTCCGGAAGCCGGGCCGCTACGTTCCAGGACCAGTCCGACGGCGGGACGGACGGTGACGTACATACGATCCAGACCGGCGAGACCGCCCGGTTCACCTTCACGGTGACGGCCCCGAACAAGCCGGGAACGTACAAGGAATACCTGCGACCGGTGGCGGAAGGCATCGCCTGGTTCCCGCGCGACATCGGTCTCTACTGGCAGATCACGGTGGAGCCGGACATTTACCGGTACCAGTGGGTCACGCAGAGCAACGACCTTCCGACCGACCCCAACCGGACCGCGGACCTGACGCTCGACGTCAAGAACGTGGGGAACATCGCCTGGCGGAACGACGGATCGAATCCGGTCCGGCTCGGCACCGACCGCCCGCAGGATCGCTCCGGGGGCCTTTACCACAGCTCGTGGATCGGACCGAACCGGATCACCACCTTCGATGACCAGTCCGGCGGCGGCGCGGATGGCAACGTGCATACGGTCGAGCCGAACGAGACCGCCCGGTTCACCTTTACCGTCCAAACGCCGGACCACCAGATCAACATCAAGGAGTACGTCCGGCCGCTTGCCGAAGGCCTGACCTGGATGAACGACGTGGGCATCTACTGGCCGGTCGTGCTCGGCAGCGGCTACCAGGCAGACTGGGTGGGACAGGCGCCGCACCCGACCATCGACAAGTCCGAGAACCCGGTCGGATCCTGGTACGTCGACCTCCGGAATACCGGGACGTTCAACTGGTACGCCGATGACGCGGTCCGGCTCGGCACTGAGCGCCTTCGCGACCGCTCCAGCGCCTTCGCGACGTTCGGGTTGAGCAGTGAGAGTACGCCGGCACTGCCGCAGGACACGGACAACTGGATTGGCGCCAACCGGATCGGTTCCTTCGTCGGCAAGGTCCTGGACGGAGGCACGGTCGACAAGACCGCGACGGTGATCGCGCCCGGCGAGACCGCCCGCTTCGCCGTGGCGCTGGATGCCCGCGAGGTCGCCCCGGGCATGTACCGTGAATACTTCCGGCCGGTCGCCGAACGGTGGTACTGGCTGAAGGACTACGGCATCTACACCGACGTCACCGTCACTGACTGACCGGCCGGCAGTCCCGCCCCTCCATACTCAACCCGGGTCCCGGGCAGGTACACTGGAAGCGTGATCGACGCATTGATTGTCATCATCCTGCTGGCGTATGCCGCAGTCGGGTACCGCCGCGGGTTCATCAGCAGTACGGCGGAGCTGCTCGGGTTGTTGCTCGGCCTGGCGGTCGCGTTCCTGCTCTCCAAGCCGCTCGGCGGCGTGGCTGCCGGATTCCTCCAGCTTCCCCGCGGCCTCCTGGACCTCGGGGCGTTCCTGATCATCTGGAGCCTGATCGAATTCGCGATCGCGTTCGGGTGGAAGAAGCTGTCCCCTCGCATCCCTGCCGATGTCTCGGCGCATCCCGCCAACCGGCTGACCGGCATCGCGCCGGCGGTATCCAAGGGTATTACCCTGGTCGTGATCGTGCTGCTGATCGTGGCGACCGCCCCGATTCCCGCCAGTGCCAAGGAGCCGTTCACGGAGTCGCGGTTCGGCAAGGCGTTCCTGGCGCTCGGCACCACCTTCCAACAGCAGGTGGGCGGGCTCTTCGGCGAGGCGCTCCGTGACACCCTTGCGTTCAAGACGGTGAAGACCGACAGTACGGAAACGGCGGAACTGGGTTTCACGGACACGTCGGGACCGGAGTGCCTGGACGACGCCCGGGCGTTGTTTGACCGGGCCAACGAGGAGCGTGCCGAACGGGGACTCGGCAGGCTTGTCTGGAATGACGCGCTTCGGGCCGTCGGGCTCCGGCATTCCCGGGACATGCTGGCGCGGGGATACTTCTCGCACGTGAATCCCGACGGGGAGGATCCGTTCGACCGGATGGCCCGGGCCGGCATCCGGTATACGGTCGCCGGCGAGAACCTGGCGTTCGCGCCTAACGTGGACATCGCGCATACGGGACTGATGAACTCACCCGGCCACCGTGCCAACATCCTCAAGTCCGAGTTCACCCGTCTCGGGATCGGCTGTGCCGACGCGGGAATCCGCGGCAAGATGTTCTCGCAGGAGTTCACGGGCTGATGCCGCGCGGTGCGCTGGAGTCGGGACTACGCGAGACGCTCCGGCCGTTCGCTGGGAAGAAGCTGATCGTCGCGGTCTCCGGCGGCCTCGACTCGGTAACCTTGCTTGACCTGCTGGTCGGGTTGCGGGACCCGCTGGGACTCAAGCTCGTCGTGGCGCATGCGGACCACGGCCTCCGGCGCGGGAGCGCCGGGGACGCGAAGTTCGTAGGGGAGCTCGCGGCGGGACACGGTCTTCCCTTCGCCGCGACGAAGCTGGCGCTGAGGCCCGGCCCCAACGAGGAAGCCCGCGCCCGGGAGGCCCGGTACCGCTGGCTCGAACGTGTCCGGAAACGCCGGAGGGCCGACTTCATCGTCACGGCTCACCAGGCCGACGACCAGGTCGAGACCCTGTTCCTCCATCTCGCCCGGGGCACCGGCCTGACCGGTCTGACCGGCATGCAGTTGTTGTCCGGCCGGATCCTCCGTCCGCTGCTCCACGTCCCGCGGAAGGACCTGGCCCGCTATGTCCGCCGCCGGAAACTCCGGTACCGTCGTGACCCGTCGAACCGGAGCGTCCGGCATGCCCGGAACCGGATCCGCCATCAGGTCGTCCGGAGCCTCCGGAAGATCAATCCCCAACTCGTCGAGACGGTCAGCCAGTCGATGCGCGTGTTCTCGAACGAGTACGAGGTGGTCCGGCTGCTGGCGGCACGGGAGCTTACCCAGGTGACCACGAAGGTCGCCGGCACGGAGCGGGGACTGTCCCGTCGGAAACTGCTGAAGCTGGACCGGGCGATCCGGCACCTGGTGTGGCGCGAGGCGCTCCGGCTGTTCGCCGGTGATCTCCGGGGCTTCGCGCTCCGGCACTTCGAGCAGCTGGACGACCTGCTCGGCCGGCAGACCGGCAGCCGGGCACACTTGCCGCGCGGGGTAATCGCGACCCGTCGCTACGACGAGATCGTGCTGCGGAAAGGCCCGCCGCTGGCGCCGCCGAAGCAAGTCACGCTCCGTGTTCCCGGCGAAGCCCGGTTCGCCGACCGGGTTGTCTCGGCGAAGACGGTGTCCCGCGCCCGGCCGGAGCATACGAACCGGACGGCGGTCGTGAGCGCCCCGGCGACGGGTCTGCGGCTCATCGTACGGCCGCCGCGGGCCGGTGACCGGCTGCAGCCCGTTGGCATGCGCGGTAGCAAGCTCGTGTCCGACCTGCTCACCGATGCCAAGGTGCCGCGCGATGAGCGCCCGTGGGTGCCAGTGGTCGTGAAGCCGGGCGGCCGGGGCCGCCGCGGTGAGATCGTCTGGGTGGCCGGTCACCGCGCCGACCGGCGGTTCGTGCCGAAGCATGGCGGCGAGCGGATCCTACTCCGGATGGCATAGCAGGTAGTTTCAAAAGTATTTTAGTTATGCTATTTTTTATCTGATGCCAGTGGTATCCTGACGGTCATTCGACTGTCGGACCTTTCCAATCAGGAGGTTTGTCATGACGGCACATGCTGTCACCGACGAGCAGCTCGGTCATTTCTTCCGTCGCGTCATGGATTTCATGCGGCGGGTCAGGGAGGGAGCGATTCCTTTCGACATTGCCATGAGCCTGCTTCAGAGGGCCATCGAGGTGCGGCCCCGCACTGACGGCGGTGAGACGCATACCGAGGAGGACGTGCTATTGACGCAGGAGCTCCTCGACATCCCAGTCGTCATCCGTGGGGCGGTGTATCATCGTCATCCGAACGGAGGCGGGCTGGTCGCTGAGCGCGCTAAGGTCGCAGAGACGGCATACGTCAGCTTCTTCGCCTTGGTTCACGGACCGGCCTGGGTCAAAGACGAGGCAAGGGTTGCTGACAGTGCACAGTTTGGCCCCCATGCCACTCTTACGGACAGAGCCTCGGTTCGAGGCCATGCCCGGGTCGTCAATGGCGTCAGGATTGCCGACGAGGCCATGGTATTAGGAGCCGGAATTCTGATCGGTAATTCGCGTATCAGTGGAACGGCGCGTTTGGACCTTGGCGGTAATGTCGGTAATGTGCATAGGGACGTCCACCTCGACGGCAGCTAGTCCGACAGCATCCTGCCAAAGCAACTATTGGGTGACAAGTTCTTCCTCTCACGAGGTCTTAACGTCACCCGCAGTACCCTCTCGGGTATTTTTTTGTTAGTACCGTCTCATTCTGGGCATGCTCCAGTGCAGCGCGCCACCGCCTGCGGTACGCTAGGAAAGTATGAATCGGAGTCTGCGCAGTCTGTTTTACCTGATCGGGGCGGTAATGATCGTCGCGTTGGTATATTCGGCTTCCGGAGCGGGCCAGACCGCCACCGAGGAGGTGCCGATCACGCGGGTCGTCGAACAGGTAAAGACCGGGCAGGCGGATCGCATCGAGGCCAGCGGACGTGAACTGACGGTCAAGCTGACCGACGGCTCGACGGTGAAGTCGCAATACACCGGACAATCGCTGCCCGAATACCTCGCCAGCTTCGGCGTGACGGAGGGCCAGCTGGCCCGGGTCGAGATCGAGGAAGAGAGCGCGTCCGACTATTCCGTCTGGATCAACCTGGCGAGCTTCATGATACCGCTGCTGCTGATCGGCTTCTTCCTGTTCTTCATGCTCCGGCAGGCCCAGTCCGGCAACAACCAGGCGCTTTCGTTCGGGCGGAGCAAGGCGCGGCTTTTCAACGCCGAGCGGAAGTCGAAGGTCACGTTCAAGGACGTGGCCGGGGTATCGGAAGCGAAGGTGGAGCTTGAGGAAGTCGTCGAGTTCCTGAAATACCCGGCCAAGTTCTCGCAGCTCGGCGCGGAGATTCCCAAGGGCGTGCTGCTGGTGGGTCCGCCGGGTACCGGCAAGACGTTGCTGGCCCGGGCCGTAGCCGGCGAGGCCGACGTGCCGTTCTTCTCGATCTCCGGTTCCGAGTTCGTGGAAATGTTCGTGGGTGTCGGTGCCAGCCGGGTACGGGACCTCTTCGCGAAGGCCAAGCGGAATGCGCCGTGTATCATCTTCGTGGACGAGATCGACGCGGTCGGCCGCCAGCGCGGCGCGGGGCTCGGTGGCAGCCATGACGAACGCGAGCAGACGCTCAACCAGATCCTCACCGAGATGGACGGCTTCGAGCAGGGCACCAACGTGATCGTGATGGCGGCGACCAACCGGCCCGACGTGCTCGACCCGGCGCTGCTCCGGCCC
>CAYZCS010000040.1:0-6161 GCA_964476895.1 uncultured Candidatus Saccharibacteria bacterium
CGTGCCGCCGCCTGACCCGACCGCCGCTACGGTTGCCGGTCCGGTCACCGCGGACCGCTCGGCGGAACCCACACCGTCCCGACGCTTCGCTGCCGGATCGCTGCTTCGCACCGCCGTGGTCGTCCTGATGGTTTTCGGGCTGGCGTTCCAGGTCCGGGGGGAAGGGGCCTTCGTCCAGGAAGAAATCATGGACCAGGTCACCGTCGCCAAAGAGGCACTGGCCGCTTCCCGTAGCGCGTTCGCCGCGGGAGACCTCGTGGCCGCCGAAGACCAACTCGGCATCGCCGAGCATTCCCTGCATCAGGCCAACCGTTCCGTGGCCTCGCTCGGCCAGCAGGGAGGCATCTCGTTCGGCCCGGCAGCCGGCGACCGTGCCGTGGCGGTCGAGCTCCTGGCTACCGGCGAACGTTCCATCCGCACGGCCCGCGCGTTGGTCAAGGACGTCCGCACTATTCCCGACCGTGCCGCGGGAGCGGACGACGGCTTTTATGCCACCGGGCAGGTAGTCCTCGACGACCTGCCGGAAATCCGCGGGCACCTCGAGGCCCTGGACGGTGAACTCGGGCTGCTCGCCGTGCTCGCCGAGCGTGCGAAAGGCAGCGACCGTGCGGAACTTCGCGATGCCGGCGAGCAGTTCGCGGCGATGGTACCGGACGCCGACGCGTCCCTGGACCGGGCGCGGGACGTCACCGCGGTCCTCCCGGACCTGCTCGGCGAGAACGAGTTCCGCCGTTACCTGGTCTGGTTCCAGAATCCCGCCGAACTACGCCCGACCGGCGGGTTCGTGGGCACGCTGGGGGTCCTGACGCTCGACCGTGGTGCGGTGAAGGATCTTGCGGTGGATTCGATCTACGACGTCGCCAACCAGGCCAACCGCTCGATCGAGGACGAACAGCCGGATCCGTTCCGCCGCTTCGCGCGTTCGGACGATCCGGTCTGGAGCCTGCAGAACGCGAACTGGTCGCCGGACTTCCCGAGCGCCGCCCGCCGTTTCCAGCGCTATTACGAACGCGGCGGCGGAGCCACGACCGATGGCGTCGCCGCGATCACGATCACGCCGTTCGTCGAGCTGCTGGAGGTCCTCGGACCGATCGAGATGGCGGAATACGGCTACACGTTCACGGCGGATAACTTCCAGGCTACGGTGCAGGACGACCAGTTCGAACGTTCGCGGGACGGCGACCGCGATCCCAAGCGGATCCTCCGGGACTTCGTGCCGAAGCTGCTTGCCAGCATCGGCGAGGCTGACGAAGCCACCCGTGCCAAGGCCGTGGCGATCCTGGCGGATGCCGCGCGCTCCGGCGACCTGCAGCTCTTCTTCACCCGTGATCGCCACCAGGACCTGCTCGGTGAAGCGAAACTCGCCGGGCGGCTCGAGCCGTCACCGGGCCGGCTGGCGTTGGTCGATGCCAACATCGCCGGTTACAAGACCAGCCGTGACATAGCCACCGAACTGGAGCGCGGCGTGACGATCACGGAGGACGGCACGGTCTCGGAGACACTGACGGTCATCCGCGAGCACTCCGGCGAGTCTGACACCCGGGATAACCTGAACTACACGCGGATCTTCCTGCCACCGGGATCACGGATCGCCGGTCACGACGGCTGGAACGCCGAGACGTTGCAGGACCAGGAACCGGCTACGTGGGAGCCGGTCGTCGGCGGCTGGACGGACGTGCCGGTCTTCGGGGAGCGCGAGTATTCGCTCAGGTATGACCGCGGCCAGCTGGCCGCCCTCACCGCGGGCACGGTCTCGCTAAGCTACCGGGCCCAGCCCGGCACTGCGGTCAAGGTCCGCACGGTGATCACGCTGCCTGAAGGGTATGCTTGGAGCGGCCGGGAGGGGGCGGCGGTCTCCGGCCGCCGCATCACGCTCACCGAGACGGCAAATACCGATCTCCTGTATGATTTGACGTTCACCCGCACCGACTGATGTTCGAACTCATCCATTTCATCTTCCATGACTTGCTGTACCGGCCGGTCTACAACCTGGTGATCTTCACGTACCAGACGTTGCCGGGTAATGACATGGGACTGACGATCATCTACTTGGCGCTGCTGGTCCGGATCGCGCTGCTGCCGGTCTCCCTGGTCGGCTCGGCGTCGTCGCGGAAGATGGAGGAAGTCCGCCCCCAGCTGGAACGGCTGCAGCGGATGCCGGAGGTGGGGCGCCGCCGTTCGCTTACCAAGCGCCTGCTCAAGCAGCACCAGATCAACATCTATGCCACGGCGATGGTGCTGGTCGCCCAGCTGGTCTTCCTGGCGATTCTCTTCCAGGTATTCCAGTCGGGCCTGCACCACGATCCCAACGAGCTGGCGTACTTCCACGTGCAGGGCCAGATCGACACCACGTTCTTCGGTCTGTTCGACCTCGCCGAGCGCAACTGGTGGCTTCCGCTGGTCACCGCCGGTTTGCTGTACCTCCTCCTCTCGCTGACCACGCCGGAGCCGGAACCCGGCGCAAAGTTGTCCGACGTCTGGTACGTGATCGCCCTCCCGGTGCTGGTCTTCGGCATCCTGCTCCTGCTGCCGGCCGCCAAGTCCCTGTTCCTGCTCACCTCGATCCTCTTCTCGATCGGGTTCTTCGCGGTTGGGAAGTACGTGTTCCGGGTCGAAACGACGCCGGGAACCGATCCGGAGTAGGTCATATAATAGCCTAACCAAGGTAAAAACTTGCGTTATTCGGATTCGGGCGTATACTGAAACCTCGATGAACAAGCTCGTCGTATCATTCCTGCTCGATGACGTCCTGCTCGGACTTTTCATCTCCGTGCCCCCGGGTCACGTGGCCTGCGTCTATGACCGCGGTCGCGGCGTACTCAAGAAAGTCTGGAAGCCGGGACTCCACCTGAAGATCCCGTTCTGGCAGAAGGCCAAGCTGTTCAACGTGCAGACGCTTGAGTACCAGATGAAACGGGGGTTCGACCTGTCGGACCTTGCCCTGATGGGCGACGAGGCGATCACCGGACGCACGGCCGAAGGGTCCGACGTGCAGCTCCAGGGCACGATCCTCTTCCGGCTCGACGAGAACGAAGTGCCGCGCGTCTGGCAGGAAATCGGCGAGGATTACGTGGAGAAAATCATCCGTCCGATTACCCGGTCGCGGATCCGTCTCGTGATCAGCCGGCACAAGCTCGACGACATCGTGAGCAAGAAGCGGGACGCGATCGAGGACGAGATCACCCAGGAGCTGACGAAGAGCTTCAAGGAGAAGGGCATCATCATCGAGGACGTCCTGTTGTCGCACGTACTTAAGGCCGCGAGCCAGGTCTAGTAGGATAGGGACATGGGCAAACTGGTCACCGAGAAACAGGAGAGCACCGGCACCATCGCCAAGGCGGGGGTGTTCTGGGTCATCCTGGCGGTACCGCTCTTCATCTGGCGGAAGCTCCGCAAGCGCCGCTAGGCTATTGTCGGGTGCTGCCAGGCGTGGTACAAACTGATTGAACCCAAAAACGACAAACATAAGGAGGAATCCATGTCAGACGATTTAAGAGACATCAGTACCCGAGGCGCTATCCTCGCGATCGCGATCGCGGTCATCGTAATGGCGGGCGTGATGACGCTCGGCATGCTCGGCGGTTACCCGGGCAAGGTGCCGGCAGATGACAAGTACCAGGCGGTGTTCCTGACCAACGGGCAGGTCTACTTCGGTAAACTGGGACGGGTCGGCGCACAGTACGTGACGCTGAACGACGTCTATTACATCCAGAACAACCCGCAGCAGTCGTCACCGGCCCCGTCGCCGGGTCCGCAGCTTTCGCTGGTGCAGCTGGGCAACGAGATCCACGGCCCGGAGCGCTCGATGCAGATCAACTCCGACCAGATCATCTTCTGGGAGGACCTCAAGGATGACGGACGGGTCGTCGAGGCGATCAACGAACAGCAAGACAACGAAGACGAGTAACGTTTCACGACGATTTGAAACCGGCGCCCGGGCGGCGCCGGTTTTCTTTTCGCGGTACGCTTGAGACATGGCCATACGGAAACTCTTCTTCGATATAGAGACGGTGCCCGCGCCGAAGACGCTGGAGCCCAAGTTGCGCGAGCTGTATACCCTCAAGCAGCAGAAGGCGAAGGCGACCGGCACCAAGCCCCAGAGCTTCAAGGCGTTCGTGGCGAACACCAGCTTCGACGGCGCGTTCGGGCGGATCTGCTGCCTGGCGTACGCCGTGGATGACAGTCCGGTCGGGGTGCTGGCGGGCGGTGAACGGGAAATCCTGGAGAAGTTCTGGGCGCAGGCGACGCCGGGAACGCGGTTCGTCGGCCACAACATCTTCGACTTCGACCTGCCGTTCGTCCTCAAGCGCTCGCGGATCCTCGGCGTGCGGCCGTCGGTGATGCCGAGCATGGCCCGGTACCGGAGCCACCCGGTTTACGACACCATGCACGAATGGACCGGCTGGGGCCGGCACGGCACGTCGTTGCACGCGCTTTCGGTCGCGTTCGGCCTGCCGACCTCCAAGGATGACATCGACGGTTCGCAGGTGGCCGGGTACTACGCGGACGGCCGTCTGCCGGAGATCGCGGAGTACTGCAAGAAGGACGTGGAGCTCACCCGGCAGGTCTACAAGAAGCTCACGTTCGACGACACGATTCCCGAGACCAGTTTCGGGCGTTAACGCCCGAAAGGCCGGGCCTATTCGTTGCTTGCCCGCCGGTGCGCGGGCTATACTCGGGACGATGACACAAACACGCAGGGAAGGGGGTGATACGCATGGTTAAGACTTACGCAACCGTACTTGGTGTGGTATTCGTCCTGCTCGGCATCCTCGGCTTCATCTCGCCGCTGAATCCGGACGGGAACCTCTTCGGCATTTTCCACGTCGACGCGGCCCACAACGTGGTGCATCTGATCTCCGGCCTCGCGGTGCTCGGCGCCGTCTTGGCAGGCGGTGTGTACCCACGCCTCGCGGCGCAGGTAATCGGCCTGGTATACGGCATCATCGCCGTACTGGGCTTCCTGGTCGGCCAAGGAACCGTACTGGGCTTCCTGGAGGTGAATGTGGCGGACAACGCGCTGTACGCCGTGATCGCGCTCTCAGCGCTGTACGTGGGCTTCACGCCCGAAGCCAAGCCCGCACGGAAGTAGGCTCTCCCGTCTTCGTAAGAAAACCCCGTAAGGTTGCGGGGTTTTCTCTTCATTCGCCGGCGGCTGTGGGAATCAAGTATTGGTAAAACTGTCAATATTGCCTGTTTTTAGCTTAATGATGTTGTTTTTATATTTCTCGGCGCACGCTTCATCCACAGCCGGAAAAGCAGGCAACCTCAGATATGGGGAAGATGCGAGGCCGTTTTCGCGATCCGTGCCTGGAAGCCCCGTGTTTAGGCGTCATCTTGGACAACTATACCTTTGTTGTGGAAGTTTTTTGCATTTCTTGACAGCTCCGGGACCTGTGCTAAAGTTTGCACTCGTGTGCAACAGAGCACACGTTTTTTTATTAGTAATGCGTAATCACGGAGGTTACTCCATGAAACACATTCGACCAAAGAAGATGCTTTCAAACGCCGGCCGCGCCGGCGCGGTGATGGCTGCCGTGGTCCTGAGTCTTGGATCGACCGGCGCGGACGCCGTCCGGGGGGGCGCGTTCATCGCGACGGCCCCGTCGCTTGATCCGGACCCGATCGCCACGGATGGCGTGGATCCGATCGTCGAGCAGCGGGTCGTCAAGGTCGAGCCGACCCCGCCGCCAGCCCCGGCTCCGGTCGTGGCCCAGCAACAGAGTTATTCCAGCGGCGGCGGCAGCTGTTCCCTGAGCGATATCAAGCGCATGGAATCAGGCGGCGATTATCGCGCCCAGAACCCCGTCAGCACGGCCTCAGGCGCGTACCAGGTGCTGAACGGTACCTGGGGCGGTTACGGCGGCTATAGCCGCGCCGGAGACGCTCCTCCGGACGTCCAGGACAAGTTCGCGCGGGAGCTGTACGCCAAGCACGGTTCGCAGCCCTGGGTCGTCTGCTAGACGTTCAGACGCACGACGGACACAAGAAAACCGCCCCACGAGGGCGGTTTTCTGATTCCCTTTCGACCCGAACTTCCCGGGTCTCGTCAGTCGCTAGGCGAGAGGGTGGGGCGGCAGGCAATGGAGATATGGAATCTCGCATATGCCTGCCGGACCCCGTGGTGCTTCGTCAGGCGGTGACCGGAACCTTCAGGCCCT
>CAYZCS010000041.1:0-5875 GCA_964476895.1 uncultured Candidatus Saccharibacteria bacterium
GTCACGTACAATCCTCCGCCGGGACCTGCCCCGGCGCCGATTCCAGCGCCCGTCCAGCCGGCTCCCGTGTTCCCGAGTCCGGTCGGCCCCGGTGAGGCCGCTCCGGCGCCGGATCCAGTCCGCGACCTGTTCCTCTCCGTCAGCGGGTCCAGCTCCCGGTCGGTGAAGGTCGGGGAGCCCGTGCGCTTCCAGCTGACCATCTACGGCGGCCGCGGAGCCTACCAGTTGCGGGTGGACTGGGGTGACGGCACGATCGAGGAGCTGACCGTCGGGCGCGACGGTCAGGTGACGCTGGTGCACCGGTACGACGAAGCCGGCCGGTTCACCCCGGTCGTGACCGTGACCGACGCCGAGGGCCGCCGTGCCCTGATGTGGTTTGCGGTAGACGTGCGGGAGGCGGAGGGTGGCCCGAGCCCGGCTCCTGCCGAGCAGCCCGACGAGGGCGTGGAGTGGTGGGAGCTGCTGCCGCTCTTCCTGGCGTTCCTGCTCCTGCTCGCCATAGTGTATCGTCGAAGGAGACACGCCGAACAAGCCGAACAATGAAAAGACAGACGATGAACATGATCAACGGACCGAAAGCAGTCGCCCTGGCGGCGTTGCTGGCGCTGATGACGACCGCGGTCTCCGTTCCGGCCGGTCCGGTCGGAGCACAGAGCCCGGTCCCCGGGGAATCGGCGGCGCCCGTTCCGGTGCAGACCGGCGGACTGGCCCCGCCGGTGCCGCAGGACGCCCAGATCGGCCTGAAGGTGGCCCCGGACCGGTATACGGGCACGATCGCGCCGGGCGAGTCCAAGGACGGGGTGGTCGACCTCTTCAACGTCGGGCGCCAGACGCTTCGCATACGCGCGGCCTTCGAGAACGTCCGGATGACGGGCGATGACGGCACGTTGGAGTTCTACGTCGGCGAGAACCCGTTCCGGCTGCATTCGTTCGTGGAATTCCCCGAGGAATCGTTCACGATCGCACCGGGCGAGGCGCGTCGCGTGTCGTTCCGGATTACCGTCCCGGAGGGAATCTTCCCGGGCGGCTACTTCGGCAGCATGCTGTTCCGTGCCGTACCGGTCGACGAAGCGGCCGAAGGCACGAGCGTGGCGCAAGGCGGGCAGGTGGGGACGTTGTTCGTGATCACTGTGTCCGGGGATGCCGATGTGCGCGGCGGGCTGACGGCGTTCGACCTGGCGGAGAGCGGGTTCGGCGGTACCAAGGGGTTCGAGGCGGTCTGGAGGAACACGGGGAACACGGACGACCGGCCGCTCGGCGTGGCCTATGAGCCGGAAGGGACGCTCAGGGTCAGGAATACGCTCGGCCTGGGCGTGGCGGAGCAGGAAGTGAAAGGTCCGCTGGTATTCCCGGACGCCGAACGACGCCTGGAGGCTTCCGTAGACAAGCCGCTCTGGTTCGGGCGCTATACGGCCGAATTACGCCTGAAGCCGCCGAGAGGCGGGCAGGAGAGCGTCCGGGAGGTCTCATTCTGGGCGATTTCGCCGCTGGGAGCGGCTTTGGCGGGCCTGTTCGTACTCGTGCTGGCCGGGTCGGTGCTGTGGATGCGAGGCCGCCGGAAGCACCGTCATCAGCAGGGTGGTCGGGGTCATCAGGACCACCAGGAAACCCGCTGGCTGCACGAGGATCGGCCCGGATCCTAGATTAGGACACGGACCGATCCAAGCTGGCTCCAGGTGCGGTAAGTCATTGACAAAATGGCTTGGTTGTGCTATGATTCTTTAATTTTCCGGAAACTGCAGTCCGGGAAATACGGGCGACGGGCCCGGGAAACAAACACACAACGCAAGCACGTGCGCATCCCACGCCCACATAGACGGCTCCACGGCATCCCGCTCCGGCGGCTTTCCCGGTCAGTATTCCTGCTTGGCGTGCTGATGGCGATCGGCCTGCTCACGGCGGTCGCGCCGGCGCCCAACACGGCCGCGATCAACAAGCAGGTGAACTTCCAGGGCCGGCTGACCGACTCGGCGGGGAACATCGTGGGCGACGGCGACTACAACATGGAGTTCAAGCTCCATAACCACGCCACGAATACGGGCGGCGGGCAGGGGGCCTGTTCCGGATCCTGTCTCTGGGTAGAGACCCGGACCAGCACCAGCAAGGTGACCGTCTCACGCGGACTCTTCTCGATCCAGCTCGGCGAAGTGGCGAGCCTGGCCGGCGTGGACTTCAGCCAGGACCCGATCTACCTCTCGGTGCGGATCGGTGGTACCGGCACCGCTTCGTGGGATAGCGAAATGACGCCCCGGCACCGGCTCGGCGCCGCGCCGCAGGCGATCGAGGCGGACCATGCCGCGACCGCGGACTCCGCGACGACGGCGACGACCGCTGGCGATGCCGACACGCTGGACGGCCAGCACGGCAGCTTCTACCAGAACGCGACGAACATCAACGCCGGCACGCTAGCGGACGGGCGGCTTTCCAGTAACGTGGCGTTACAGAACGCATCGAATAACTTTACCCAATCGCAGACGATCAGTGCGAACGGCGGCAAGACGACGCTTGCCTTGACGAACACAGGGACGGATACGGGAATCACGTTTGGCGGGGATGCTAACCTTTATCGCTCGTCGTCCGATGTGCTGAGAACGGATAGTGTGCTTGTTGTGGGGAACACAGGTACTGCTGGGCAGATTCAGCTCGCCCGCGCCAGCGACGGAGTGGCAAATTTCTTTATTACTCATGAAGCCAATGGCGAAGCCACGTTTCGTAACCATAGCGGTGGCAGTTTCTACACATGGCACACTAATATTTCTGGCTCTGTAGCCGAACGGATGCAGTTGTCTAATGCCGGACAGTTGCAGTTGAATGTACAGGGCTCGACCGGCGGTCTGCTGATCGGCGGAGATACTAACCTCTACCGCTCCGGTGCCAACGTGCTAGAAACGGATGGTCGCCTCAACGCAGGATCGTATTTAGATGCAATGCACGGTACCGCTAATTCAGTAATACTTGGCTGGAATGGTGCTGCCGCAGCTCCTGCGATATCTTTTGGGTCGGCGCGGGACACCAACCTCTACCGCGACTCCGCTAATATACTAAAAACAGACGACAGTTTCATAGTAGGAGCTACGGGCTCTAACGCACTGCAGGTAGGCACTAGTTCTACTGGAGCAGAGACTACGCTGGCGAATTTTGCCAACGGACGAGCTTACTTTGGCTACGATCCAAGTGTGTCAGCCAGCGCTTTAATCCGAGGTGGGTCTGGCAAGGCTATCCGGTTTGAAGTAGATAACTCTACATATGCCGGGCAATTTAATACGTCTGGACAATTACAATTAGCCGTACAGGGGTCTGCTGGCGGCTTAACGATAGGCGGAGATACCAACCTCTACCGTCCAGCTGCGAATGTGCTAAAGACCGACGACGACTTCCATGCGCCACTAGTCCGCGCCTACTCGCTCGGTACGCAGGAAACGGGGGGGCAGGACGTCTTCCTGGATTACAGCACGGGAGGAAATCTATACTTCCGTGAAGCCGGCGGCAGTGCTTTCGGACGTTTCAATGCTTCCAACCAACTGGAATTCGGGACCGGCGGGACGTTTGACACCAACCTCTACCGCAATACCTCCAACGAGCTGAAGACCGATGACGCGTTTACTGTTGGCACGTTAGGATCCGGCGGCAACGTAGCCCTTTGTTCCAACGGAGGCCAGATCAGCACCTGTAGCGTGCAGCCGGACATCACCCGTCGGCAATCGGCCAATGACGGCGGCAACCCGTCTTCGGCGACGTTCGGGTCGACTCCCGAGGAGGGGAACCTCCTGGTCGCGACTTCGTTCGCCCGGACAGGTACGAGCATCGGCAACATCTCAGGCAGCGGCTGGACGGTCCGCGTGGATCGCGACACTTCGTTCGGCGATGCGAGCTTCCGCCGGTCACTCAAGATCTGGACGAAAATCGCAGGGGCGTCGGAACCGACCAACGTACAGGTGGACGGTACCGACAACCTGCTCCTGATCGAGGAGTTCAAGGGCCAAGTGCCGACCGAATTCTCGTTCCTTGAAGCGGCATCGAATGACAACGGCGCGACCGAGGATGCTACGTCCATCGCGACCGGTACTACCGGTTCCACCAGCGGCGACGTGGTCGCCATCGGTATCGCCGCCGCGCGGCTTAATAACGCACCTGACCCGGACTTCAGTTTCTCCTCGCTCGATCTCGAAGACGAGCTGCGGATCAGCGAAGGCGGTGTCAGTCGCCTCATCGAGACGGCGTATATAGAGGACTCCACGACCGGTACGAAATCATCGACAGCTTCTTCGCCGGTCAACGAGAACACGGGTCTGTCCGCGGCGATCCTCGTGTTCTCCACCAGCGGGGATGCCACCGGCTCAAGCACGGCGACGCTGCAATCCGCATATGACCTCGGCAGCATCATCAACACGACCGACGGACGGGACATTTCGTTCACGCTCGCGGACACCACGACGGACGCCGACTTCCTGGTAGATATCGCCTCGGGCTCCACCGGCCGGTTCGCCGTTCAAGCGGCGGGGACGGATACGTTCAGCGTCGGCGCTACCGGCACGGCGTTGTTCCAAAACTCTGTCGACTCTGCCACCGCCTTCCAGATCCAGGATCAAGACAGTAATGAGTTATTTGTCGCGGACACCGATAACATGCGGATCGGCATAGGGACTGACGCCCCCACAGCTCGTTTGCATGTTGTAGCCCCCAGCGGCAACACCGATCAGCTTATACATCTTTACGACGACGCAGACGAGCGTTTCCGGGTTTCTTCATCCGGATTGACTAAAATAATATTCGATGTAGGTTCGGTCCTTTTCTCAACCCCAAACAGCCGCCCGTCTATAGTATTTGAAAACTCCAGTGGTGGTGGAGATGTTAGGATCAGGCAGACCGGTTCAAGCGGCGGCTTTGGAGTATGTACAAATTCCTGTAATACTACGGACGATCAGTTTTGGATTGATACGGATGGGGCTGCGACTTTCAAGAATGCTACGGACTCTGCCACCGCCCTCCAGGTCCAAAACGCCGCTAGCAACAGTATCTTCAACGTATCCACCAGCACTATCACCAGCTCCGTGGTCTCGCAGGTCTCGGCCAGTTCCGACGATGCCGAGGAAACGGTGTCCAGCGGCTCCATGGACCTGACCAGCACCGATCTTGAACTGATCAGTGACGGTAACGATCAAGAGGTCGGTATGCGGTTTAACAACATATATATTCCACCCGGGGCTACCATTACCAACGCCTACGTGCGTTTTGTTACCGACGAACCCACCGGCGGAGCCACGGACCTGGTATTCTACGCCGAAGATACCGACGATGCATCAACCTTCACCACCACAACTAACGACATAACAAACCGTACTAAGACCTCGGCAAGCGTTAACTGGAACAGCGTACCTGCCTGGAACACTATCGGCGAAGCCCACGACACTCCTGACCTCTCGGCTATTGTTCAAGAGGTGGTGGATCGCGGTGGATGGACTAGCGGTAACTCGCTGGCTGTCATAGTTGCTCCTGGATCCGGCAAGAGGGTAGCCGAATCATTCGACGGTAGCTCTAGTGATGCACCAAAGCTGGTGATCGAATACACCAGCAATGAAAGCGGTTCGGCTACCGCCAATGGCAACCTGCTTGTCCAGGCCAATTCCACCTCTGCCCTGCAGGTGCAGGATGCGGCCGGGACGAGCTACCTGACCGTCGATACCGCGAACAATGAGGTCAAGTTGGGCTCAGCCAGTACGCTGCTGTTCGGGACCGACACCAACCTCTATCGCGGCGCGGCCGACAGGCTGCAGACCGATGACGACTTCTCGGTGGGTGATGGTACCACAACCTCTGACTTATACGTTGATGACGATTTGAAGATTGGCAGAAACAGCAGTCTAACCGCAGAAAT
>CAYZCS010000042.1:0-5744 GCA_964476895.1 uncultured Candidatus Saccharibacteria bacterium
GTACCGCCAACCCGAGCCTGGTGACCGCCGTCGGGAACGGCGAGATGTGGGTCGCCGACAACGGCCAGGACATCGAGCCGGGAGACGGATTGATTTCCTCGGACGTCGCCGGCCACGCGATGAAGGACCCCGGCACCTATCCCGTGAGTCACGTAGTAGCGAAGGCGGCCGAACGGGTGGATTGGGACAAGGTCACGGAGAAGGCGGACGGCACGAAGCATGCGAAGATCTCGGTGCTGTTCGGTGCATTCGACCAAGCGAACGTGCAGGGAGATCCCGGTACCGTCCAAGCGGACACCTCATTGTTCGGCATGCTGTTCGGAAACACCGGCAGCCAGCAGGATGCGTTGACGGTCACCGGACTCGCCACGGTCGGTGAGCTGATGGTCGAAGGTGACGCCATGTTCGAAGGCACCGTCGAGCTGAACGACGAGATCCGCGGCAAGGACGTCGAAGTGCGCGCCGGCCGTCGCTCCCACCGGGTCACCTTCCCGAAGCCGCAACCGGATGCCGATTACGCCGTGTCGATCTCACCCAGCTGGGTGACCGCCTACGGTGTCAGCGAGAAGACCGCCGAAGGGTTCCGGATCGAATTCGCGGGAGCGGCACCGGCCGACGCGACGTTCGACTGGTTCGTGCTGCGATAATCGTTTTCTCTCGGCCTTTCAGCCGGAGCGGCTACAACAGCTTCACCGCCAGCACGCCGAAGACCAGCAGCAGCACGAACAGGAGCGAGAGCAGGTCGATGTACTTCTCGATCGTGTCCTTGTAGCGCTTGCCGAAGTGGTGCATCAGCGTGGCGACGAGGAAGAACCGGCCGCCACGGCCGAGGATCGAGACGAGCAGGAACAGCAGAAAGTTAATGTGGAACGCGCCGGCGGAGATGGTGATCAGCTTGTACGGGATTGGACTGAAGGCGGCGGCGAAGATCGCCACGGCCGCGCTGTCCGAATAGCGCCGGCCGAGCGCGTCGAAGTCCTCCTGGAGATGGTACGTGTCGATGATCGGCTGGCCGACCGCCTCGAACGCGAGTACGCCGATCAGGTACCCGAAGATACCGCCGACGACGCTGGCGGCTGTGCAGATCGTGGCGAACCGGAGATAGCGGCGGGGCTTCGCCGTGGTCATCGCGATCAGGAGCGGATCCGGTGGGATCGGAAAGAACGAGCTCTCCGCGAACGCGATCCCGCCGAGGGCCTGCTGCGCCCGCCGGCTCTCCGCCCACCCGATGACCCAGGCGTAGAGCCGCCGGATCATGCGGCGGGGCCAGTTGAAAATGCTGAGGATCAGGAAGACCGGCTTCGACTCGATGAACCGTTCGAAGCGCGGGGCGCGGGGGCCGTCGGGTCGGCCGGTTCCGGTGTTTCGTTTTGCCATGACTGCCCCATTCTACGGCGCGGGTTGCCTGTTTGGTAACCGGCGCTTACCTTACCGAAGCAACCACTGCTGATTGATTCGGTAGGGCACTTCACGCTGGGTCTGGGTCTCTTTCGAGTCAGTCTTGGTGGACGAATCCAAGCGCGTGAAGTTATGTACGTCCGGGCGGGCATCGTGGGTCAGCTGGTGATGATCAGGATGACCACGAGGATCCCGATGATGATCCCGACTGCGATGGCTCCTCCGTGTGGCGAGGCGTCATCTTGGGGGTCGGGGCCATAGGCTCCGGTCATGCCGCTTCACCTCCTTAGGTAATGGTGGCTTTGGCCGTGGATCGCGGGTTAGGACTGGTCGAGGGGAACGGCGAGGAACCGGGTCTCATGCAGCCAGAACGACCGCCGGGAAAGCATCCTGAGGCAGGTCTTGTTATCCTCGGCGCGGAGCATGGGCACCATTCCCTCGCGGTTTGCTCCCAGCGCGACGATTCTGAGCTTGATAACCTTTGCCACGTCCGGGTACTTATCGGCAAACACGAACAGCTCTGCCATGTTGGCGGGACGCAGATCCTGGCGTTTCATTTGCGCCAGCACGCGCTTCGTCGAGATCGCCGCGTCGGGATTCTTGAGCTCCTCGGCGGAAAGCCATGGCCGGAACAGTCTGCACTCGACGGAAGCTTTGGCCGCGGGACAGCTGAACTGGGTTCCGTCGAGCATGGTCCACTCAGTCCACATCCCGGGGAAATGCCAGAACAGGCCCTCATCCAACAGGCTATCCCGACTCGAAAGTGGATCCATGATCCCGACCTCGTTCAGGGATTGCCGGTAATTCACGGTAATCGGGTACCGGGCGCCTGACTCGTCTATCACTTTCCAGGCGATCTGCTTCAGGAGCAGCTCGTCGTTGAGAATCCGGCGCAAATCGTCATCCGAACCGCCAAGGTCCTCTACCGACTGGGAGAGCGCCTTGATGATCTCGAAGATTGCTCCGCCGACTTGACGGAGCTCGGCCTTTGGGCGACCCATGTCGCACCTCCTATATATAGCGATTTCCTCCTACCGGAATTGGTGTCCGGCCTGAGGCGTATCTACCACGCTGTGCGAGCCGCAGCGCCATGGGAATGAGATATCACGCCCTTGGCGCTACGGCCGCTTGCCTGACGGCAACTGTTAAGGAGCCACTAAAAGTACCACAACCACAATGATTATCAAGCACGTCGCCGCGCCGACGACTCACTCCTTCAATGCCTCGCGCAGCCCGCGCAGACCCCGCTTCCGGAACTGCCGGATAGACTCCCGCGTGGTATCGAAGATCGCCGGAAGCTCCAGGTAATCGATCGCGATCGCGGCCCAGGCCAGCCAGACCGGCCAGTGCGCCGTTCCCTCTTCGCCGACCCCGAGACTCGCCACCACGAACTCGTCGGTGATCCAGGCGATGTGGAGCCACTGCAGGTTGATGCCGATCAGAATCAGGAGCCGTATCCACGAGAAGCGGCGGCGCAGGATCATCACGTAGAGGATGCTCGTGGCAATCAGCGCGGGAATCTCCAGGTAGTCGGCGGCGGAAAGCGCCGTCTGCCAGATCGGCGCCAGGCTCCAGTAGCTCTGTTCGACCAGCCGGAACGCGACCACGTGCGCCGTGAGCCAGTAGAGATGGACGAGCTGGGTCAGGAACAGCCCCGCCGAGACGGTGACCGCGAGTTGATAGTGGCGGTCATACCAGCCGGTGATGCGCTGCCAAAGACTCCGGTTAGTTGCCATGGACCTATCGTACCTCGAAAACACCCCCTGACTCATCAACGTCCGCAAGGACAAGAGTCAGGGGGTGTATTACGTATGGGTCGGTTCTCACTGTGAGAAGCCGGGTCCCAACGCGAGACGCTCGAAGGATGCCGGGTCGATGCTGGCCTTGGCGGCCGCCTCTCCGAAATCCTTGAACGCCTGGATGATCGCCGACGGATCGGCGTTCGGGGTCAGGTGCCACTTGTCGGGGATGCCCATCTCCCGGAAGACCTTCCGGAAGTTGGTGCTGCCGTCCTCGACGCCCATGCCGGCGACGATGTGGCGGTTACTGCGCCGGAGATCGCGGACCAACCAAGCGACGTGCCCGGCGGTAATCTCTTTCGAGTGCTGGTCGTCGCCGTCGGTGATGATCAGCGTGATGCTCCGGGCGGACTTGCGCTTCGCCTCGAGCTCCCGGGTCTTGGCGGCGACGGACCCGAGCAGGACCACCGATTGCTGGTACAGCGGCGTCCCGCCGAACTCGCTCTCACGGTAGTTGCCGCCGCCGAGCGGATCGGCCTTGAGCAGCGGCACGTACGGGTTCACGACCGTGCCGTTCAGAAGCCGCGTCTGGAGCAGCACGTTCCGGGCGATGCCCGCCTCCAGGACCACCTGGACGACCCGGTTGTGCCCCTTTTGGACCGTCCTGGTGTTCTCCGCCCAGGCGATCGACTGCGAGTCGTCGACCAGGATGGAGAGAAGGAGCAGGTCGTTGAGGTCTTCGGGGACGGAATCCCCGAGCGACCGCCCGACCTCGTGCTGCACGCCCGGGATATCCTGCAGCGCCTTGAGCGAGTCCGCGCTGAGCGTTCCCTGGGCGTTGGAATCCACGAGCAATCGCGCGATGTCGCGTTGCGCTTTCATGCGTGCCTTTCTGTCGGGTTGTAAAGGTGCCAGTATGGCAAGTGATTGTAGCGTAGGCTGGGGAAAATTGCCAAGTACCCACCCCTCGCATACAATGACCAGCCGACAGATCGGCCCTTAACAATCCGGAAAACCAGACACCGAGGAGGTACGCCGAAATGGCACTCAGTTACTACGGCATCCTCGGTGTTCCGAAGGATGCGACGGAGGAAGCGATCAAGAAGGCGTACCGGCAGGCGGTACGCCGCGACCACCCCGACGCGAACCCCGGCGACGAGTTCGCCGAGGAGCGTTTCAAGGCCGTGCAGGAGGCATACGCCGTCCTGTCCGACCCGGAGCGGCGCAAGCAGTATGACACCGGGCAAAGCGGCGGAGCCCGTGCCGGTGCCTCGCCGAACGGCGGGCAGCCAGACCCGGGCAGCACCGCGCCACAGCCGGACCCGCCGGACGATCCCGAATGGGACGACGAGCACGAGGCCGCCTACCAGCGGTTCGGCGAGACGGGGACGCCCGGCGGAACCACTCCGCCGCCGCGCCCGGGACCGCAGCCGGGCCAGACCCCGCCACCGCGGCAGCCGGGTCCGGGGCCCTCGGGACGACCGAGGCAACCCCGGCCCAGCCAACCCCGGCCGCCACGGCAACCGAGACCGACGCAGACGCGTCCGGTACCGAGCAACATCGGTCTCGGCGAGCTGTTCGCCCTGGCGGGCATGATCATCGCGATAGGTGCCGTGGCGATCATCGTGCTCCTGACCGTCGGAGGAATAATCTCTGCACTCGTCGGGATCGGTCAAGACGATTCTACCGAAGCCAGCAAGCCCCGTGTCACACGAGCGGAGAGAATCCAGGAAGCACGGAGTAATCCGAATCCACCACCAGGGCAGTTCCTGATTACCCCCAAAAGCATCGGATCACTCAATCAGCGAAGCACCATGGCTGATGTCCAGGCCGAATGGGGGCCGCCGATCTCCACGGAGATCAAGAACAGGTGGGTCAACGGCGAGATATCGGATCTCTGGGCCACCTATCTCGTGGAAGGTGAGAAAGTGCTCATCTCGTACTATCCCAATGCTAGGGGGTCGAACCCGCTACGTCTGTCGGCCTACTACACCCGCAGTACGAAGTTCAGGGATCAGTACGGATACGGCGTGGGCAGTTCGATCCGTGCCATATCTGCCGCATACGGCCAACCGCTCGGACATATCGAGCTGCACGACTACACCGCCTACACCACGGATGTCCAACCCGGACTATGGTTCGAGGGCGACTCGGACAGCTATTCCTCCAAAGTAGTGCTCGTAGCAGGAGGTTCTTTCGCAGATAGTCCCGAGGAACGTGAGGAAGCTTTCTCGCACCTGGGATTAGATACGCAATGAACCGGTAACAACAACCACCACCCCCTGACTCACCGACGTCCGCAAGGACAAGAGTCAGGGGGTGTTTTTTATGGAAAACAGGCTACCGGTTCCGGCGCCGGTCAAGCTCGGTCAGGTGGCGCTTGCGCATGCGCAGCGATTGCGGCGTCACCTCCAGCAGCTCGTCGGCCTCGATGAAGTCGAGCGCCTCCTCCAGGCTGAGCTCGGTATACGGCGTCAGCTGGGTGGTCATGTCCGTTCCGCTGGCCCGCACGTTGGTCAGCTTCTTTTCCTTACAGGCGTTGATCTCCATGTCGTCGCTCCGGCGGTTCAGGCCGATGATCATCCCTTCGTACACCCTGGTACCGGG
>CAYZCS010000043.1:0-5484 GCA_964476895.1 uncultured Candidatus Saccharibacteria bacterium
GGCTCCGTTCCACCTTGCGCGAGACCGGCGAGGCGTTCGAGCAAACGATCGGGATCACCTGGCAGCGGTTCGGTTCACGCTGGAGCGCTACGGAAGTGCATATCAGCGACTATGATCGGGAGGGCTACGATGGCTGATGAGCAGGACCGGACAGGTGCCGGAGCGGGCGGTCAGGCGGCAAAGGCCGCGAAAACGGCGCGAGCCGCGGCGCTCCTTGCGAATCCCTGGGTCTGGGTCGCCGTGGCGGTGGTCGCGGTGGTATTCCTGCTCGTGTTCCTGGTCGGCATCGCCATCGCCGGAATCGCCGGGTCGTCCGGCGGGGGCGGAGACGATGAAGTGAGTGTGGGAGCCGGGGAGATCAGCCTGTCCGGCAAGGAGCTCCGGGACGCCTTCCTGGCCCAGCGCAACATCACATACCAAAAAGAAGTCATTAAGACGGAGATTCGTGATGGCGGCGTAGCCGATAACGTGCTTCGGGCTGTGTTGGCAGCTGCTAAGGCCCCTGGAATCGGCAACCTCGCGATTTCTAGTGCTGGGTGCCGGAGCCATGCCGATACCGGCGGGCTACACTGTCCCACGACTCCTGCCCGAGCACTCGATATCGGTAGCGTTGGAACAGATAACCCACAAAAGGTAAATAAGAAAATCTGTGATGACTTCAAAGACGGCGATCCCTACAAGATCAATGAACTTGGTGGCATTACCAGCAGCGCCGAGTGCATCATCAACGGCGGCAACCTTAATCAGCCGCAGTTCGACAGCACCGATCACGTACACGTAGGAACGGACTGATCATGGGAAAATACCTCGGTATCGGACTTCTCATCATCGGCCTGCTGCTATTCATCATCCTGGGGCCGATCGCGTTGGCAGCAGCCTTTTTGGGAGGCTCCGGAGGTGATACGGAAACTGACGGCGGTACCGTTGCCGGCGAGTGTACGGCGAATGGGATCGCCTTCGGGCTTCCCGGCTCCAACGTGGAAGACCGGGAAAAGGTCTTCGGGCCAGCGAACAGCGCCGCGGCCAAGCAGCCGGTCTCGTTCTTCGGCCACGACATCCAGGCCCACCGCAAGGTCGCGCCCTGTCTTGAGGCGGTCGAGCAAGAAATCAAGGCAAAGGGACTGGATGACTACAAGGTCCGGTCAATCGGCGGCTACCATCCGCGGCCGGGAGAGCCCCTGCACTACTTCCACATGTACGGCGCGGCGGTCGACATCAACCCGGACACGAACCCCTACTGCGAGTGTGATACGCACGACATCCCTGATTCCTGGGTGCGGATCTTCGAGAAATACGGCTTCTTCTGGGGCGGCAACTTCCGGACCACCAAGGACTGGATGCACTTCGAGTGGCACGGGGAGGCGCCATGAGCCGGAAACGCTTGTTGCTGATAGCCGCCATCGCGTTGGTGTTCCTTGCGGCGCTGATCGTCGCGGTCCTTTCGGGTTCCGGAGAACCGAACGCCGAGCCGACCCCTTCGCCCGATCCCGCCACGCCGACCCCTTCGCCCTCTTTCCCGTTGGAGGAGGACCCGCACGCGGGGGCATTCGAAGAGCATCAGGAAGAGGGCGCCCGGAACCCGGTGCTGTCCGCCCTTCCGTACGGGAACGATTATTGGGAGCTGACCTTCAACGGCAGCACGGGCAACAAGTACAAGCTGTTGGCCACGGTCTACTACACCGAGGGGGAAGATCCCTCGAAGAAAGTCTCCGAGCAACGACCGTACGTCATCGAGTACCTCCGGAAAATCGGGCAGCCTGACGGAACGTATGTCATCGGCTTTGAGACCCGGAAAGTAAACGCCGAAGGCCACTAGGCTTCGACGCCTCGCAGGTTCCTTGCTACGCTAAGGCCATGAAGCTCGTGCTCGCCATCGTCAGCAAGGATGACGCGGAGAAGACGGTTTCCTCGCTCACCAAGAAAGAGTACCGGGCGACCCGGATCGATTCGGTCGGCGGGTTCCTCAAGGAGAAGAACGCGATCGTCCTGGTCGGTACCGAGCCGAAGCAGGTGAACGGCGTGCTGAAGATCATCGGCGCCTGCGCCAAGAGCCACAAGGAGACGCTGACCCCGACCCCCACGATGGGCGGGCCGGGCGACTTCTACATGGCCGACCCCGTCGAAGTGACCGTGGGCGGCGCGACCGTCTTCGTGCTCGACGTGGACCAGTTCAAGCGCCTCTAAGGCCCTAAGGCCGGCCTTCTCAAAAGGTCTGGTCTTCGCCGCGGGCCAGTCCGGGAGCAACCCGGGCCTTCAGGTCCCGGACTACCTCCTTGCCGATCTTCCGGTTGGCGCTCCGGATGACCTCGTCAGCCGAGGCCGTCAGTTCGTGCGACCAGGCAGGACTCACTACCGCGACCGTCACCGTGCCGCTCCGGAACGATACCGCCCGCATCGGGACGCTTTGGTCGAACACATCCCCCAGTGCCGCGTCGCAGGCCCGGCAGACGGCACTGGCCTCGACCGGCCGCTGGATGCGCAGCCGGTTCAGTCGCTCGGGAAGCAGGTCGCCGACGTTCTTAAACACCGGCCTCCTCGGATTCCTTCGGACGGATCTCGATCAGCTTCGCTTCGGCGCGGAGCGCCGCGGGCACGGCAGCTACTTCCGGGGTCGTGATCACCGTCTGCCCGTCCGGCAGCGCCGCCCGGAGCGACTCCGACCGCGCCGCGTCCAGTTCCGAGAAGACGTCGTCCAGGAGCAGAATCGGTGGTACGCCGGCCTGCCGGCCGAGCCAATCCGCCTCGGCCAGCCGCCAGGCCAGGGCCGCGCTCCGGAACTCGCCGCCGGAACCGAACGAGGCCAGCACCCGGCCGTCCAACAAGAGCTTCCAGTCGTCGCGGTGCGGGCCGGCCGTCGTCGTGCCCACCGCGATGTCCTGGGTGCGTCGCGCCGTGAGGGCCGCCGCGAAGTCCGGCGCGCCCGGCTCGTGCGCGACTTCCAGTCTGCCGTGCACATGGTCCGATGCCGTGGTCAGGGCGGCGTACGCCGCGTCCAACGCCTCCGCCGATTCCGCGAAGAACCGCCGGCGCCCTTCGATTACCGCCGCGCCCGCCTCCGCCAGCTGGGCGTCCCACACGTCGAGCTCCGCTTCCGTCGCTTCGCGGGTCGCGATCTGTTCCAGGAGCCGGTTCCGGGATGCCAGAGCGCGGTTGTATGCGGACAGCGCCTGTTGGTAGGTTGCCGACCCTTGCCCGATCGCCAGGTCCAGCGTCCGGCGGCGGCGGCCCGGCGAGCCGTCCACCAGCCGGACATCGTCCGCCGAGAACAGCACCATCGGGAACCGGCGCCTGAGCTCTTTGGTCGGCTTCGCCTTGCCGTCCAGTTCGAGCGACTTCCTGATGATTCGGCCGCCGGCCTCCAGCGCGACCGCCGCTCGGTGATTCGACCGTTCGCCCGTGAACGCCGCTTCGACCCGCGCGGCCGTCTCCCCCCAGCGCACCATCTCCGATTCCCGGCCGGCCCGGAAGCTCTTGCCGGCTGCGAAGAGAAACGCCGCCTCGAGCAGGTTGGTCTTCCCGGCCGCGTTCGGCCCGACGATCACCGTCCGGGGCCCCCACTCGAATACCGCCTCCCGGTAGCTTCGGAAGTTATGCAGGGCCAGCCGCTTCAACAATAAGGTCACGACGCCATTCTACGCCGCAAGCGGAGTTGCCTACACCCGCAGCGGCATCACGACGTACAGGTAATCCTTGGCCTTGCCGCGGATTACGCACGGGTTCAGCTTCCCGTCGCTCTCGATCGTCACCTCTTCGCCGCCGACGGCAGTCAGGCCGTCCAGGAGGTAGCGGGCGTTGAACGCGACGGTGTTCTCCGGACCGGACACCTTGCCGGACAGCGAACTGTGCGAGTCGCCTACCTGGGCGGTTTCCGAAGCGATCTCAAGCTTGCCCGGAGCCGCGAAGGTCAGCTTCACGCCGAATCCGGCATCTTCCGAGAACAGCGCCGCGATCCGGATCTTGTTCATCAGGTCGTCGCGCTTCACCGTCGCCTTGGTGGTGAGTTTCTCGGGGATGATCTGGTCGTATTTCGGGAACTCGCCTTCGAGCAGCCGGCTCACCAGCCGCACGTGCTCGGTCTCGAACTGCACCTGGTTCTCGGCGGTGCGAATCGTCACCTCTTCGGCCTCGACGATGCGCCCCAGCTCGGCCAGCGCCTTGGCCGGCACGACCACCTTAAGCTCTTCCAGCGCGGACTTCTCGAATCGCATCGAGAGTTCCGCGAGCCGGTAGCTGTCCGTCGCCGCCACCTTGAGCTCCGGGTCCTTGAAGTGGAACAGGGCGCCGGACAGGATCGGCCGCGTCTCGTCGTTCGACGCCGCGATCGCGACCTTCTGGATGATGTCCTTGATCCCCGCCGCGGAAACGGTCACCGACTTGCCTTCGCTGACTTCCGGGATCACCGGGAACTCCGACGCGGGGATGCCGTTGATTGTGGATTGGGCGCCGGTGCTCTTGATCACCAACGTCTGTTCCTTGGAAGACAGCTCAAGTTTCTCCTCACCTAGATTGTTCACGTAATCGGTCAGGAGACGCGCCGGCACCGTTAGCGATCCCTCTTTCTCGATCTTCGCGCCGATCGAGTAATCGATGCCAAGCTCGAGATTCGTCGCGGAAACCCGGAGCCGCCCGTCCCGGGTCTCAAGCAGCACGTTGGCAAGCACCGAGAGGGTTCCCCGTGGATTGATCATCCGGCTGACGGACGAGAGGGCCTTGGCTAATTGGTCTTGGGTGGTGACGAGTTTCATCGGGAGTATTCCATGGGGATTAGTTCATACACAGTGCGGGTAGATTTCAATTAAAGATAACTGGTAGTTGGAGTAGGGTCTGGGGAAACGGGGAAACGTCCGGAAAGTGTCTTTATCATAACCAATCTACGTCCCCAGCCCCAGGGGACCGCCTGTAGAGGATGCGGACGTTCCATGTAGTGACCGCCGAAAACACCCGATTGATACACAGCGACAAATCCGCCGTACCCGACTCATGCCCAGGACATACCCATAGTTTTCCACAACTTCGTCCACAGATGCAGGCACAAATGGCGGAGAGTTAGCCGTACAGGCGCTCCTTGATCAGGTTGAGCTCGTGGCGGAGCGGCTCGTTGATTTCCGTCTCATGCCCGATCTTATCGACGGCATGGATTACCGTCGTATGGTCACGATTACCGAGCTCGCGGCCGATCTTCGGATAGGAAAGGTTCGACTCCTGGCGGAGCAAGTACATCACCATCTGCCGCGGCCGGACGATCTCCTTTACCCGCTTGGGGCCCTTGAGGTCATCGACGCTGATATCGTAGAACTTCGCGACCGATTCGAGGATCTGGTCGCTCGAGATCTTCCGATGTTGGCGCGAGGCGAGCATGGAACCGAGCACCCGTTCGGTCAGTTCGATCGACAGCGGCTCACCGATCAGCTCGGCATTGGCGGCCACGCGGATCAGCGCCCCCTCCAGCTCGCGGATGTTCCGCTGGAACGCCTTGGCGATGAA
>CAYZCS010000044.1:0-4890 GCA_964476895.1 uncultured Candidatus Saccharibacteria bacterium
CGGGCGGCGGCGAGATCATGGAGGTCAGCAACGGCACCGGCGTGCAGGTGAAGACGAGTTCGAACGCGGCTTGGACCAACCTGGGCACGGACGGGTCGGCGGATATCCTGCAGCTGTATAACAGCGGCGGAAGTACGGTCGCCCAGGTTTCCGCGAGCGGCATCGCGACGTTCACGACCCCGGCCGACGGGTTCCACATCCGGAGCGGCGACGCGGGAACCCGCAGCAGCGTCCAGATCGGCCGTACTTCGGCGGAAGCCCTTCTCGGGGTGCCAGGTGTCGGCGGACAGTACTCGTCGGACGCCAACGCGGGCGACTTCGTACTGCGTACCAACAGCGCATCGGCCCAGCTGATCCTGCAGAACGGTACCGGAGCCGGGAACATCGTCATCGACAACGGCAACACCACGATCAAGCCGACGACGGACTCCACGACGGCATTCCAGGTGCAGGATACGGCGGGAACCACCCTGCTCGGCGTCGACACCGCGAACGGAAAGATCTTCTCCTCGGTGGCAAGCGGCGGTAACGCCTTCGTGCTCAATACCGCCAACACCTTCTTTTCGGGGAACCTGCTGGTCGTCCAGAACAACGGATCGGACCAGTTCGTGATCAGCCCCTCCGGCATCATCACCACGGCCAGCGTCAACGCAGGGTCGATCGTGGACGGCTCCATCACCTCCGCGGACATCGCGAACGGCGCCGCGACGCCGACCAAGACCGCGAGTATCACATCTACGGCCGCCGCCGACCCGATGCCGACGCCGACGACGGTGCTCGTCCGGGTCGATGCCGGCGTGGCCACGATCAACGACATCAGCGCCGGAGCCGGCGGCCAGGTCGTGGTCTACCGCTTCAACACCACCGTGACCGTCAAGGACGGGACCGGTAACCTCCGGCTGGCCGGCGACTTCGCGGCGGATGCGCAGGACACGCTTACGTTGGTCTACGACTCCACGGCCGGGTTCTGGACCGAGATATCGCGCAGCAGCAACTGATCGGTGCCGGCCGTGCACCGGCTGCCAAGTCCGTCCGATCAGTCGGTGATATGAGACACGTGGATATGGCTGGGCGCACGGCGCGTATAGACGCGCTCGACGACCTGGCTCGTGGTGATTGCCGTTACAAGCACGAGCAGGTATATCCCGACGATGGTCTCGTAGGACCACGGGATCGACCGGGCGGCGCCAAGCACGAACGCGGAATACCAGGAGGTCGCGGAGATCGCTCCCCCGGCGAAAGCCAGCCGGCGCAGGCGCAGGATCGACCGCGGATCGCGTTCGGAATGGCCCCCGAAGAAAATCTCCGACAGCTTCGGCTGGAGATAGATCGAGAGCAGCACGCCGTTAGTGACCAGCACGCCGACGACGGTCATCTTCGCCAGGAACTTTCCCGAATCATTCAAGTGCTCGGCGTATGGCAGGTACAGCGCCAATCCTGAGATCACGATGATACCCAGCGCGAACCAGATGATCTGCGAGAAGTAATGAAGGATGTGCGACTCCCGCGGGCTCAGCCGGTAGTTCTTGAGAAAGCGGCCGAAGAAGACGTCGGATGAAGTCGCCGCACCGATACCCAGGCCGAATCCCAGCAGGTGCAGCGGCCGGACGATCGGTTCGTACTGAGCCAGCAGGCCGGTGAGCTGATGCCCGGAATTCCACACGGAAAGCCCGAAGATCCCGACGCAGATCCCCGCCGAGGCAAGGCACCAGGTGCAGAACTGGCGCAGCGTAAACACCTGGATGGCCGTCAGGTAAGCCGAAAAGAGGATCGCCGCCGTGCTCAGGACCACCACCGCGAAGACGAAGAAGCTGGCCGGGGTGTGATTGAACAGGGCGAAGCCGAGGTAACTCAGGGTAATGACGCCGTAGTAGCCGATTCCCAGTAATTCCACGGGGATGCCGAGGAAGCGGGAGTAGCGGCTGGTGACCACTTGGTCGCAGCGTCCGCCGATCGGGCACGCGAGGTGGCGGTGCGCCTTCTTGCGGGAGCGGATGTACCAGGCGATACCCAGTCCGGCGACCCCGAGGAGCGCGATCAGTACGTCGAGTATGATTTTTGTTTCGACCATCCGGTTTCAGATTACCCTATGCTGACCGGGGCTCAACTCAGTTCCGACCGTCATCCGTGGGGAAATAATCCTCGTGGTTGTAGAATCCATCACCATCCTGGTCCCTGTTCCAGTGCAGGTCCGGCTGGGGATCCTGGTAGTCGGGGATCGTGTCGTAATCGGTATCCAGGCCTTCCTGATACTCTTCGTGTGCCTCTTGCATCTCCCTATACCCGTCGAGCAGCGTCTGGACCGCCTCCTGGTCCGCGGCGCCGACCTGCGATTCCAATTCGGCCTCCCAGTCGGTTCGGTCATCGACCGCAGGCGCATCACCGGATTCGGGCAATGACTCGACGGTAGAGTCGGCGGAAAGCGGATCGGCGTCGATCCAGTTCGCGTATCCGTCTCCGTCGTCGTCGCCGTAGTCGTAGCCACCAGGATACCGGTCCAGGGGATCGGGAATGCCATCGTCATCGGTGTCCCGTTCGATTACCCCGTCGCAATCGACATCACCGAGAGCATCCCATAGCTGACACGGAACTCCCCGGAGTTCCGTGGTGGTGGTCCTGGTCGTCGGGGTCGTCCCTTCGTCGTGATCGCATCCCGGCAACACCACGGCCAACATCGCGGCGGTCACTGCCCCGTATTCGGCGGCGCGTGTCTGGCGAAAGCGTTGCATGCATCCTTTATTCTGCCCCAAATCCGGCGATCCGTCCTCCTGCTCGTCTTGACATAAACCCTTATTTATGGTACTTTTAGGCAATTTTCACGGGCGCGTATCAAGCATCCGCACCAACCCAAAAAACACATGCTGCAACGCTCCATCCCGCACCGCCCCTCCCACCGCTGGCTTCTGGCCCTCGCGTTCGGTCTCTTGGCCATCGGCGGCTACGCGCTGGGCGGCGCACCTCAGCCCGAACTCCGCACGGCCGGCTCCCAGCAGGTGAAAGCCGGATACATCAACGACCTCGTGGTCACGGTCGGCGGCGGCGATCTCGCCGCGACGCTTCCCTTCAACACCAGTCCGCTCAAGCAGGACAACGGTTCGGTGGCGACTAACGTCCGGATGGCGATCACGGTCACCAAGCCCGACGCCAGTGTCATCAGTTACAAGCAGCTCACCGACATGGACGGTCGGATCCGCGGCCAGATTTATAACTCGGTGATCGACCAGACCGGGACCTACTCCATCCAGGTTCAGGTGGACGGCGGCGGACCCTCCGACTCCGCGAACTTCCTGATCCGCGAGCGGGCGCAGCTCGACCGCGATGGCCAGGTCTTCACCGGCAATGACCAGACGTTCCGGAACGCTACCGATTCCGCGACCGCCTTCCGCGTGCAGGATGCCGGCGGCACCAGCCTGCTGACGGTCAATACTAATGCCGGACAGGTAGAGGTCGTGGACCTGGTCGCCAGCGGTGCGGTCACGGCCGCGGGCTTCACCGGCGACGGGTCCGGACTGACGGCCGTGGACGCCGACACGCTGGACGGCCAGCACGGCAGCTTCTACCAGAACGCGACGAACATCAACGCCGGCACGCTGGCGGATGCCCGGCTCAGCTCCAACGTGGCGCTGAAGAACACCGACAACAACTTCTCAGTCGGACAGACCATCCAAGGCTCGCTGATTCTGAGCGGTGGGTACCTGAACGCGCTCGGCCAGGCGGCCGGCAGCGCCATCCTGCGTGGCACGGCCACCGGCGACGCGCAGTACCGGCTCCAGATCGACAACACCGGTCAGCTGGACTGGGGCGACGGGACTAACCCGACTGACACGCGGCTGTACCGGGCCGCGGCAAACACGCTTCGGACGGACGACTTCTTCACGGTACAGCGTGCCGCCTCAACTGATTCCACCTTTGGGGGTAATGTCAGTGGAGATGCGCAGTATCGGTTCCATGTACGAGCGGACGGTCAGTTGACGTGGGGCGATGGCACGAATACGCGTGATGCCAACCTTTACCGCTCGGCTGCGAACACATTGGCCACTGACGATACGTTCCGGGTCACCGGCGGGCAGGCTCTCAGAGTTGAGCGCAGCACTACCCAATACCTGACCCTGGATGGCGACGCGGTCGGCGGATCGCACGGCGCCCTCACCCAGCTCTCCAACGAGAACAACAAGAAGAGCCTCTACTTCGACAATCTCCACAACGAAGGCGGCTCTCCCGCCGGCAGCCTGAACTTCAACTGGCGTACCGGCCCGCAGTCGGCGCCGCTGACCATGATGCAGCTTAGCGAAGCGGGGCAACTCCTGCTTACGCAGGGCGGATCGACCGGTGGGCTGGTAATCGATGACGTCAACCTGTACCGCTCCCAGGCCAACGTGCTCGCCACTGACAACATCTTCGCCGTCCCGCAGATCGTGGGCAGCGGGTCGGTGCTGCCGATCGGTACGGCTGATAATACCTTCGCCTTCCGGATCAGCGGTGACAGTAGCAATTCGACGATCGAAGCGACCTCCAACAACCTGGTCCTGGGAACCTACCGCACGGTCGCGGGAGACGACGATATTGTCTTCCAGGGCACGAATGACCTGGGAACCACCGAATGGGCTCGGATCGACGCGCCGAGCGGCCAGTTGCAGCTCACGCAGAGCGGCGCGTCGGCAGGAATCAGGATTGGCGGGGATGCGAGCCTTTACCGCTCGGCAACCAACACGCTGAAGACGGATGGTAGCCTTCATGTCCAGACCGATTCCGCCACCGCCTTCCAAGTGCAGAACTCCGGCGGCACGCCCCTGTTCGTGACCGATACCGTCAGTAACCGCGTGTACGTCGGTGATCCCAACGCCGATACCACGGGCGTCATTTTGGCGCTGGACATCAAGACCAGCGCGG
>CAYZCS010000045.1:0-4649 GCA_964476895.1 uncultured Candidatus Saccharibacteria bacterium
TCGGAGAACATCAATCCGGAGAACGGCGAACTGACCGGCAACTTCCCGCAGGCCTACACGCACATCGCGATCATCCAGACCGCGCTGACGCTTGAGGCGGCGAAGCCGAAGAAGCGGAAGAAGAAGGTCGGCGTCACCGAGACCGGCGAGGGCCGGACACGTTCGAACCCGGCGGTGTGATTACAGCAGGCCCATCGCCCGCTTGGCGTCGGCCAGCGTGGCCTCGGCGATCGGGCGGGCCTTTTCCGCGCCCGCGGTCAGGACGGCATCGATCGCATCGGAATCCTTTTCCAGTTCCGCGTGTCTTCCCTGGATCGGCTCCAGCGCGGCAACGATCGTTTCCGCCAGCGCTTCCTTGAACTCCTTGTACCCCGTGCCGCCAAACTCTTCCTCAAGCTCGGCGATGCTCTTTCCGGTAAGCGCTCCCATGATTGTCAGCAGGTTCGTGAGGGCAGGCTTGTCCGGACCGCTCACGATCTTATCGCCCGAATCGGTCACCGCCCGGGAGACCTTCCGGCGGACGGCGTCGGCATCGTCCGTGAGTTCGATTCGGCTGGCTTCGGAGGGGGCGCTCTTCGACATTTTCTTCGTCGGGTCATCGAGCGCCATCACCCGGGCGCCCTGCTCCGGAATCAACGGCTCAGGCACCCGGAACGTATCACCGAACCGGCCGTTGAACCGTTCCGCGAGGTCGCGGGTCAATTCGATGTGCTGTTTCTGGTCCTCGCCGACCGGCACCGCTTCCGGACGATACAGCAGGATGTCGGCAGCCATCAGCACCGGGTAATCGAACAGGCCCACGCCGACCGAGGCGTCGGTCTGCCCGCCGGCCTTGTCCTTGTACTGGGTCATCCGTTTCAGCTCACCCATCGTGGCGATCGTATTCAGCAGCCACCCCAGTTCGGCGTGCGCCGCGATCTCGGACTGACGGAACAGCACGGCCTTGTCCGGGTCGATGCCGCAGGCCAGGTACGTCGCGACCGTCTCCCGGATCTGTGCGCGGAGCACCTCCGGTTCCTGCGGGACGGTGATCGAATGCAGGTCCGCGATGAAGAAGAAGCACTCGTAGCCTTCCTGTAGCTCGATGAACCGGCGAAGGGCACCGACGTAGTTACCGAGGTGAAGGCTGCCGCTCGACTGGATTCCGGAAACGATGCGTTTTTTACTCATGCGTCCAGTGTAAGCTGAGGTGGTGAGTGAAAAAAAGCCGCCGATCGAGTGGTGCGTGGCCGGGACGCTGGCCTGGTTCGGCGTGCTCGGGCGTGCCCTGACCGCCGATGACCTGGAACGCCTGCTCCTGAAGCGTTCCGCCGGGCGCGGGGAAATCGAGCAAACGCTCGACCGCTTGGGCACCAAGGTCACCGGACGGCACGGCACGTACCGGGTTCGCGGCGCCTCGATCCGCCAGGCGACCGTGAAGTCTGGCCGGGCGTACCGCTATAAGTGGTGGCGGGTCCGGGTAGCAGTCTCGCTTTTCCGCCACGTCCCGTTCATCCGGATGGTCGCCGTCGGCAATACCCTGGCGGACCGGACCGCCAACCCCGAGAGCGACATCGACCTTTTCATCGTGACTGACCGGCGGCGCCTCTTCACTACGCGGACCATCGTTACCGTCCTACTCCAGCTCTTCGGGCTGCGCCGCCACGGCCGGAAAGTCCGGGACCGGATGTGTCTCTCGTTCTGGGTGACGGAGGAGCATCTCGACCTCTCCGACATCGCCTTCGCTCCGTACGACATCTACCTGGCTTACTGGATCGCGGAACTCCGGCCGGTACTGGACTCGTCCGGCGAGACCTATCCCGCCTTCCTGGCCGCGAACCGGTGGGTCCGGGAGTTCGTGCCCCGCTATGATGCGGTCCGGTTCGAGGCGTCCGGACTGTCCCGGCTCGCCCGACGGCTCGAACGGCTGCTCGACGGCCGGGCCGGAGACCGGATCGAGAACGGGCTGGCTCGCTGGCAGCTGAAGCGGATCGATACCGGCGAGCGGAAAGATGCGCCCGACGTGAAGATCGTCGCCGACCGGACGATGCTCAAGTTCCACGAGAAGGAGCGCCGGAAGGCCTACCGCGACGAGTGGGAACTGCTGATGCGCTCGCTCGACTTCGATCCGAAGCGGATCATCAAGTAAGCTTGCCTGATAAAATGAAGGCATGGTGCTCTCCCGACTGGTCGGCATGGTGTTTCCGCCCCGCTGCGTCGGGTGTGCGACTCCCGGCGATTGGTGGTGCCAGGATTGCGATCGGCGGATCGTCCCGGTCGGGACGACGTCCGCCCAAGGATTGGATGGGTTGCTCGCGGTCGGCATCCATCGGGAGCCCCTGACGCACTGGGTGAAGGCACTCAAGTACCGGCACATGAAGGCGGTCATCCCGACCCTGGCGGAACGCCTTGCGGCGCTGCTGGCGGACTTCCGGCACCGGGACCCGCTGCTCGTGCCCGTACCGCTCCATCCCCGGCGGCTCCGCGGCCGCGGCCATAACCAATCGGCCCTGCTTGCCGGGGCGTTAGCCGCGGCCACTGGGCTGCCGGTATCCTCCGGCTTGATCCGCTGCCGCCACACGCGGACCCAGACCGGGCTCTGTCGCGCCGAGCGGCGACGGAACGTCGCGGGCGCGTTCGCCTGGACGGGCCCTCTTCCGACAAACCGGACGGTCGTCCTGGTCGACGACGTCTATACCACGGGCGCCACGCTCGCCGCCTGTGCCGAAGCCTGCCGCGAAGCAGGCGCCGCGCGGGTATACGGGCTCGTCGTCGGGAAGCGCTGAGGCGACCCGGGTCCGATCAGTTCAGGCTACGCTCGCCCGGCAGCGGGAAGGCCCTCCGCGGCTGGTAACTCGAGTAGAAGACACGGTCGATCGGCTGCGGACCGCCATCCACCACGTAGCGGAACGACGCGGTGCCGCCGGCTTCTTCCGTCGCGTTGATGTGCACGATCTCTGTATTCGCCTCCCGCCCGTCCGCGGTGCCGAAGAACTGGTACGTGATGCTCTGTCCCGAAACGCTGGTCTGCACCAGGATATGCCCCGGGGTGTTGTTGGCAAACCGCATGTCGGGATACGGCGGGTAGATCGTTGCGTCCATTCCGATCGGCGCGTAATAGTGCACGGCATACGAATGGTTGGTCCGGGCGGTGATCGGCAGTCCCGCGTCCAACGCGGCCCGGAACATGGTCGTCGAGACCTGGCAGAGCCCGCCGCCGTACTGCGGCTCCGTACGGTTCTCCAGGATTACCAGCTCCTCCACGTATCCCGTTTCCGGACCGACTTCGCCGAGGGTACCGTTGAACGAGAATTCCTCGCCGGGCTCGATCAGCACGCCATCGAACTTATCCGCCCCCACACCGATGTTATACGTCCGGTCGGCCGAGCTACCCTCGAACGTCGTGGTGGCGCTGCCGATCAGCGTCTTCAGGCCGAGGCGGTCCAGGTTCTCCGGACTGATCTGGGCAGGCTCCTCCTTGATCGGCAGCCGGGCGATCTCGTCGGCACGTACCCTGGCCGCGATCACCTCGACGGCCTTCGCGCGGTCCACGACCACGCCGCCCCGCGGCTCCCCGGAGAACGTGATCCGGCCGCCCTCGAACGCCAGGCGGCCGTTCACCGGCGGGCGGTCTACCTGGTCAGCGATGGTCCGGACGTACGTACCGACCGCCTCGCGGTCGTAGGTAGCGGCCACCCGCTTGGTCGGCGCCTGGTCACCCAGCTCCTCCGGCCTGATGGACACCAGCGATAGGAACGCCTGCACGACCGTAGCCTCGTCGACGAACGAGTCTTCCGTCCGCGCTTCCTCGATCCGGAACCCGACCCAGCTCCGGACCGTCTCGGCATCCGGCCGGAACGTCCGGTCGCCGGCTTCGATCACGGCGGATCGTCCGGCCAGCATCCGGGCTTCTCCCAGCGTTCCGGCCAGCTGGCTTCGCGTGATCTCCGGCTTCAGC
Source organism: uncultured Candidatus Saccharibacteria bacterium (assembly GCA_964476895.1). GTDB lineage: Bacteria > Patescibacteriota > SICC01 > SICC01 > SICC01 > JALYJZ01. Next base: position 3,938 of record CAYZCS010000045.1, read on the forward strand.
ACGGTTTCCTCGAGCGCGATCTCCGTCTCGAAGTGCTCGACGGCGTGGTTGGCATCGCGTATCGCCTGGTCCAGGTCTACGCCGAACCCGTCGGCCTCCGGCTCCGTCACGAAGTCGTCTCCGGACCGTACCACGCGGGCATCCCGGGCGGGGGTCGTCACTCCGCTTACCCGGTCGAGCAGCTTCTGCCGGAGTGCCGGACGGTTCAGCCGATACCGCAGCGGGGACTCGTACTCCGCCATGCCCAGGATGAACGGGCTCAGTGAGTCGGACGGGTCGTCCCGGCCCGCCCGCATCGCGGCGGCGGCCGTTGCCTCCACGTCGACCGACAGGCCGATCTCCTTGGCATCGAACGTGTATTCCTGGTCCCGATAACGGAACGTAAGTCCCTTGATATCCGCTGCTCGCCGGGTCACGAATTCCCGCACGTCGGCATCCGACATGCCTCCCACGTTGTGCCCGCCGACGCTCACGCCAGGCAGGGCCCGGTCGGCGTATACGAACTGGCTCACCGCGACGATCGCCACGACGAATGCCGCCAGGGCCAGCGCGGCACGCAGGAACGGCCTCCCCTTGCGCTCGTTCATCGGCCTCCGCCGAGCAGCTCCTTGAGCACCGCCCGGGCTTGTTCATGACGGTCGGTGGCCGCCTGTGATTCGGTCATCAGGCGGACGATCATCGTGTCGCCCTCCGATACCCGGGGTGCGGCTTC
>CAYZCS010000046.1:0-4062 GCA_964476895.1 uncultured Candidatus Saccharibacteria bacterium
CCGCGCTGGTCTTGATGTCCAGCGCCAAAATGACGCCCGTGGTATCGGCGTTGGGGTCACCGACGTACACGCGATCAGCGACGGTATCGGTCACGAACAGGGGCGTTCCGCCGGAGTTCTGCACCTGGAAGGCGGTGGCGGAATCGGTCTGGACCGTCGTGGCATCGTTAACATCCAACGTACCTTGTACGACCCGCCAGGCATGGAATAAGGCCATCCATGCACCGGATAGCAGGTGCCTCGTATCCCTTCGGGATCGTCGAGATCAGCGGTCCCGGACGATCCCGCTGCCGGGCGGGCCCGGCTTCGCGCGCACGCGGTCGGTGACGTCCACGAACGTATATGGCCGGTTGACGTCGCGGACGGTGAAGATCCGGTCGGGCTGGAGCGCCAGTCCGGCATCGAAGAACCGGTTGAAGACCACCCGGAAGTTGTTGACTGCCGTCATCGTGTCGTACGGCGAGTCGCCGCGGCCGCGGTCCCCGTAGCCACCGGAAGGGAAGTAGAATGCGTTCAGGATGTTCGACTTCTCGCGCAGGTTCACGTCGGTGTCGTCCACGCCGTACCCGCCGACGTACGGATACTCACCCTCGTCCGCCGTCAGGACGATCACCGGCTTGCGATCGGAGGGGTAGGCGGCGAGGATCGCGTCCACCGTCTGCTCGATCCGCGTGTTCGTGTACGCCAGCTGGTCCAGGAAGTTCTGCCGGGCGCCCTTGCTGCGGTCAATCTCCGTCCGGCCCCGGGCATCGAACGCGAAGGGGGGATGGGGCATCAGGATGTGCCCGGTGACCAGGCGCGGCGCGGCCGGGTCGTTCCCGGAGTCCGAGCGGGAGGCCTCCGCTGCCAACTCTTCCAGGGTGGCGAATTGCCGGTTGAAGACGGTGCCATGCTGGTTCTCGACCTGGAACGGTCCGAACGCTTTTTCCTGCAGGTCCACGAGCATCGTGCCGACCAGGTACACGCTGGCCAAGTGGCCGGTATGTACATGTGCCGCGTCCGGCCCGAACCGCCAGGCGGCTTCGTAGTTCCGGTCGGCCGAAGCAATCGTCTGGCTCGGACCCCACCAGGAGCCGAGGTGATGGTGGCGGTAGCCGCGTTCCTGCAGGAACCGCCCGGCTTCCGGCCGCTTGATCAGCGGATAGAACTCCTGGCGCGAGCGGACGCCGTCCACCTGGCCGCTCGTCTCAAGGAACCCGCCGTTCAACGAGGAGGCGAGGGACGAGGCGGTGATCGGGTAGTTGGCGAAGCTCGCGTCCGCGACGAAGAATCCCCGGTCCTCAAGCGATTCCACGAACGGCTCATTGCTGAAGTCGTAGCTCTCTGACAGGCCGATCTGGCCGCCGTACCGGTCGAAGATCAGATAATAGATGTCCGGGCCTTGCGGCGGTTGGTCAGCGGCATCCGTCTCCGCGGCTGCATCCGCCGCCCGGACCAGGTCCTCGTTCTGCACCCGCACATCCACGCCGGTGTTCCGTTCAAGGCCGATGCCGAGCACGACGAGTTGGTAGACCAGCAGGATGGATCCCACCACAGCGAAGTAGTTCGCCAGCAGGCGCGCCCATTCTCGTTTCGTGCGCCGGAGCAGCAGGATGACGAGTATCGCAAGGGTGCCGACCAGCGGATAGAGGATCAGGCTCGGCTGCGCGACGCCAGGGAAGAGTTCGAGAAGCTCCACGACCATCGTGCGGAAGTGGAAGACGGGGAAGGAGAGCAGGACCGCCAGCACCGCCGCTTTGGTCCGGTCACGGAGGACCAGCCAGGAAAGCCCCCAAAGCGTGAGGCCGATCAGGAGGCTCAGCAGCGCGATCGGCAGCGCCTGGCCGACCGAGACGTCCACGATGTTCCCGCGTTCATTGGCGAAGAAGAGGAACGGCAACACGGAGAAGCAGGCCACGGCGACCGCCGGGGCGTAGAGGGGGAGGCGTGCGAGCCAATCCCGCGCCATAGCCATCCGTGTGTTCGTACGCTTCCTTGCCATGATCACCTCCGTACTCTATCAGTAACGTCCACCCAGTGGAGCGGCCGCTTCGAGGGAGAGGCGGTCGTGTGGTCGGCCCGGAGCAGCAGGTCCGTCCCGAAGAACTCGTTGAATACCACCCGGAACGTATTCACCGGCGTGATCGTCGGATAGAGCGAACCGTAGTCCTCGCCGGGGAAGTAGAAGGCGTTCAGGATGTTCGTCTTGTAGCGGATCTGTTCGTCGGAGGCGGCCGGGTCGAAGCGGTACGTGTACTCGCCCTCGTCCCCGGCCAGGACGATGATCGGCTTGCGGTCTTCAGGGTAGGCGGCGAGGATATCGTCCATCAAGCGATCCATCTCGCGGTTGGTGTAGCGGAGCTGCTGGACGTACCGGTCATCGCCGGCGTAGCTCGCCGGGATCCGCCGGCCCGCGGCGTCGAACACATATGGCGGATGGGGCATCAGGATGTGCGCGAGGACGAACTTCGGCGTGCCGTCCTGCCGTCCTGCCTGCTGCCGGACCTCCGTGAGCTGCTCCTCGAAGATCGGGCCGTGCGCCTTGGCGGCGGTGTAGTCGGAGCCGAGCTGTTCGAACACGCCGGCGAAGATCGTGTCGGTATAGAAGTGTCCGGCCGCGTTGCCGGTATGCAGGCGCCAGCCCGGCAGCTCCACGTTCCAAGCGAACTCGGGGTTCACGTCGGCGATCGGGGACTGCTGGGTGGGTCCCCACCACGAACCGATCAGGGCGTACTCGTATCCCTTTGCCTGGAGCGACCGGACGACCTGCGGCCGCTCGACCAGTTCATGCAGAGGCTTGCGGTTGTTGATTTCCTCGACCGGGCCGTGCGCTTCGAGCAGGCCGGCGTTGAGGCTCGAGGCCAGGGATGGGGCGGTGATCGGGTAATTGCTGAAGCTGGCGTCGGCCACGTAGAAGCCTTTGCCGCGGAGCGTCTCGACGAACGGCGCGTTATCGAACCCGAACCGCTCCTTGAGGCCGAGCTGGCCGGTGTAGCGGTCGAGGACGATGTAATAGACGTCGGGCGGTTCATCCGGGAGGTCGGCGTCCGCCGCGGCCTGCACGAAGTCTTTGTTATGGACCGTCACGCCCACCTGCGTGGTCCGGATGAAGTCACGGACGGCCGGCACCAGGTTCATGAGTACCAGGATCGTACCGAGGACCGCGAAGTAATTCGTGAGCGTGCGGGCGCGGGGCAGGGACGTGCGCCGGAGCAGGACCAGGATCAGTGCGAGGAACAGGATGATCATCCCGTACAGCGCCGGCGTGGGCGGCAGGAACGAGAGGTGCTTCGCGGTGAAGCCGGACCATGAGACGTAGTGGTACGCCGGGAAGGTGGCGGCGATCGCGAAGAGCGCGCCCTTGGTCCAGTTGCGGAGCGCGAGCCGGGCGGCGGCCCAGACGACGCCGCTGAAGGCCAGCGCGAGCAAGACCAGCTCCGCGGCTTCCGATATCTTCAGTTCGGCCGTGTTGCTCTTCGCGAAGTAGAGCACCGGCAGCATCGAGAACGCGGCGACCGCCCAGGCAGCCTGCCAGTGGCGAAGCAGGGACAGGAACCGGTCTCTCATCCAGCTACTTCCTGCGCATCAGGTACAGCGTGCGCTTGGTGCCCTTGATCTTCGTCTTCCTGACCGTCTTGAACCGCCGGGCGAACGCCGTCTCGAAGCCCTTTTGCGTGTAATCGTCGAAGATGTCCTCGCGGGTGGCGAGCAGCTTGTTCACCTGCGAGTCGCCCTTCGGCACCCACTCGATCACCAGGTGGCGACAGGTCTTCGCGACGTAGTCGGCCACGGCGTCGAGCGGCACGTTGTTCCCGATCGCCATGTGGTGAATCAGGGCCAGGAACAGCACCATGTCCACCGGCCCGCGGTCGGTGACGGATTCGCGTTCCTCGTGCGCCCAGCCGATGCCCGGCGTCGGGTTGGTGAGGTCGAGTACGGCAGGGAGGAGGTTGATCTCCTCGCGCTTCTTCGTCTCGCGATAGTTCTTCTCGACCGCTGCGGGGTCTACGTCGAAACTGACGGTCGGGATGCCGGCGTCGGACGCGATCCGGCTGAACGCCCCGGTATTGCCGCCCACGTCCC
>CAYZCS010000047.1:0-3752 GCA_964476895.1 uncultured Candidatus Saccharibacteria bacterium
GGCTCTTCCTGCGCGACTTTCGGCGGCGCCTGCTGGTCTTCCAGCCTGATCTCACCGAGGCTGGGCATCCGCTTCCAGGCGCGCCGCGACGGACGCACGTAGAACGAGAAGAACGAGCTGATGAACTTGACGAACGGCTGGTCGTTCGGGCGGATGAAAACGAACGCTCCCGCGATGATCCAGGTGAACGCGGTGATCATGAAGAACGCGGGCGGCGAGGCGGTGTAGAACGTGCTGAACGACACGAACGTCACCAGCCCGGCCGCCAGCAGGTAGAAGAACTGCTTGAGCGTGAACGGCCCGAGGATCTTGTCCTCAAGCTCGACGTTCTGCGGGATTTTGTAGCTGCTGGCCATGTTGGTTTTTATGGACACACTGTCCGCGAAAATTAACTAAGATTAACACTTTTTAGCTGAAATGTCAATGGTTTGAGGCGCCATCGGATCATACCGTGGGGTGGTCGAGCGGAAGGCCGAGCGAGCGGCGGCCGTCCTGGTATTTCTTGACGACTGCGCTCTCGGTACCCCGCTGCTTGGCTACCTCGGCCTGGTACTCGGTATCGGTCTTGAAGTCGGCACGGTTCACGCTAGAACTGAGTAGCCCCTGACGGGCCACTTCGTACGCCAGCCGCTGCTTCTGGGCGGAGTGGAACTTGTTCCGGGCGGTGGCGTCTGAGGCCTCGGACAGCCGCACGCCGTCCAGGTTGCGCATGACGCGCAGGTAGCGACTGTCGCCGCCCAGCGCACCCTGCAGCACGTTTGTATCCATGCCACGCAGCGTATCGGAGTCCATCAGCTGGGTCTTGATGTCCAACGAGCCGAAGTTGACGCGGTCGCCGGAGCGCTCGTAGGAGGAGATCAGGGGGTCGCCCTTATGCAGCTGCTGGTAGCCGGTCCAGGCGAAGTTCTTCGGTCCCTGGAGCATGTGCTCGTCGACGAATTCCGCCTGCGCCAGTTCCTTGAAAGCCGCCGCCGAGTTGATGCGGTTTTGGGCCAGTGCGTATTCGGTGGCATCCATTTCCATGCGCTGGTCCGGATCGCCGCTGGGGTGGTTGGCGAAGTACCGTCCGCCCTCCTGTACCGTCCCGTACTTGTAGCCGTGGGCGATCCGGTTCTTGGCGGAAATCGAGAGCGGGATCATTTCTTTCTGCGCCTGGTTCACCATGGATTCAAGCGCCGCGACCTGCTGGCCCTGCGACATGCCGGTGAGCGTGCGGGTGAGTCCCGTGCCGCTGGGACCGAGCTGGTTGAACGCCTCCGCCATCGCGATCCGGTTGTGGGCGGCGGACAGCATGGCGTCCTGCTCCTGGCTGTCCTTACGTTGCTTGAAGAAGGCCTTGGTCTCGCGTCCGCGTTGACCGATCGTCTTGCCGCCGGGACCCGGAAGCATGCCGACGGCGCCCAGGCCGCCCTTGCCGCCGATGGTCCCGGCGCGCTTGCCCTGCCCGGCGGCCATGCTGGCGACCCTTCCGCCGAGTGCCAGCGGCACGGCCACGGCGGCGATCACGATGCCGGCAAAGAAGAGCGCCTGGATGATCGCGGTCGCGCCGGACCGGCCCGTGTCCGTGCCGGTCAGGATGGCTTCGAGCATCAGAGACCCGACGAACAACAGCAGGAAAGCGACCGGCGCCATGTAGACCCAGCGGATGTACGTCTGGAGCAGGTTCCTCGATTCACCGCGGGTGAACGGAAGCACCAGGAACAGGAACAGCGCCGGTGAGAGCACGGCCAGCACCCAGATCACTACCACGCGGACGATGAAGAAGAACAGAAGGATCAGGAGGGCCACGAGGATGATGATCGACGCCAACAGGAGCACGACGCCCTCCCCGAAACCGTCGGCCAGGCCGCTCGCGAACCCGCTTCCTACGCCCGACCAGGACTGGATCATGTCCTTGGCGTGTTCCGCGAACGGCTGGCTGAGGACGAAGGCGGTGTTGGCGAGGATGTTCGCGAACAGGAAGCTGAAGTTGACGGCCAGCACGGAGAAGACGAGAAGCGGCAGGAGCTGGCGGACGTTATACTTCTGCGGCTCGATCCGGATGATGGACGAAAGCGCCAGTCCGCTCAGGACGAGGATGAAGATCAGGTTCACGACGTCGCGGACGACTTTCCACCCCTCCGCCAAACCCCGGTTCTCGTTGAAGTTGCCGACGTCCATGGCCCACAGGAGGGCATCGGTGACGCTGCCGGCGAGGCTCGAGACGACCTCCGCCATCTTGGCAAGCGCCTTGGCGAACGGGTCGTCCGAAGCCCGGTCAAGCAAGCTCGTCTGCTCCACGTCGGTCGCGGCACCCCCTTCTTCCGCCCATGCGATGCCCTCCGCATTGGACCGGTCCTTGAGGAACTCGCCGATCGGCGTCTTGTGGAAGTCGATCAGGTTGCAGACTTTGTTGGCAGGCTCCAGGCCTTCGCCGGGGGGGCCGTCGACCACGTAGCCGAAGCCGCCGCCGTTGCCCGGATCGTTTCGGAACACGAACGTAAGCCCGCTGCTCCCCGTGCCGTCCGGCTTGAAGAAGAAGTCCCAGCTGTCGAGGCCGCCGCCACGGTCGTGGTGCTTCAGGGCATTGAACGTGAACGTGGTATCGCCGACCGTGACGCCCAGGCTTTCGGGACGGACCTTGTCGGGATCATCGGGGAAGCTGCGCGGTTGGAAGCGGTAGTCCTCGGTCTTGCCGTCCGGGCAGGCAAGGGAATCGGCAGGAGCGGCACTGACCGGCTCCGCCGCCAGGCCCAACGAGAGCATGACGAACAGGCCTCCGAGGGCCGCCGTGCTGAGCCGTCTGATTCGTTCAGGAAACCGCATGTGCCGTATTTGGGAAAGACTTCATTGTACCGCTCTGGCCTCTTAGGGGAAGCTGTGCTGCATGTCGTGTCCGGCGTGTGTCCGCCGCCCGCAGGCACGGTTTGCTTGCTACCCAAAAAGCGCTCAATCATGGCACAATTGAGCGTCAGGGTCAAGAGGGGTCGGGCCGAGACTATTCCCGTGTTCTTCGTTCAGGGGGTAGCTCGACCCCACCATCGGAAGTGCCGCGGGATTGATTGGCTTCTGAGTCAGTGTCGAATTGCGGTGTCTGCGGCGGCGCACCTCCGCTGGGTTGTGGCGTACCGCCGCTTGGTCGCGGTGTACCTCCGCCTCCGCCACCCTGTCCGCCCCCGCCGCCCGGGCCACCCTGCGGCCGCGGCGGAAGCTGGTCGTCATTGCCGTTGACCACGCGGTGTTCATACAGTCGGCGCTGCTCGTCCGTCATGTTGTCGATGGCGCTCCGTGAAACCCGTCCGTTGGCATGTGCCTGTCGCAGGGCTTCTACGCGGGCCGGGTTGCCCTGCTCAAGGACACCGGCCACGGCCGCGGAACCAAGGTTCTGCTCGAGGACCCGACTGTCTTCGGCATCATCCGTCGTTGCCAGGTAGCTCAGTACCTCGGGCGAGAATTCGGAAACATTCCGGTTGTTGAGCCTGGCGACATCGGCGACACGGCCTGCCAGCGGCTTGGCCCGGAAGTTCTGGAGCGCGCGAGTGGCCTGCTCACCAGAGCGCCGTTCGGAGAAGAGGCCGGAGCGCATGTCAGAAGCCAGCTGCAGGGTGCTACGAAGTTCTGATCCGGGCGGAAGGCTCTCCTGCATCCGCTCCAGCTCGTCGGAGTTGAAGGACTCGGAGAACCGCTTGGCCTCTTCCTGCTGGGCGAGGTTCTGGGTCGCCTCGGCCTCCAGGGCACCCTTCCGTCCGACCCGACCTCCGGTAGCGGCAGCC
>CAYZCS010000048.1:0-2782 GCA_964476895.1 uncultured Candidatus Saccharibacteria bacterium
CGGCTCCGGCAACCCTGCCGTCCATAACGAGCAGGGAAACCGTCTTGCCTTCGTCGTTGAGGGCCGCAATCCGGGCAGTCTGGTCCACCGTGACGGGAGCGAGTTCGGAAACCGCATTCGGTGAACCGAGAAATGTCATTACGCCTTCGACCGTCGCCTGGACGCCTTTGCCGCCGATTGCTTTAGAGTCGGAAGTCGGTGGCACCGAGATCTTCTGCTCCGCCGCCCTCGACAGGATCGCGGTGGCAAGCGGGTGACTGGATCCGGACTCGAGAGCGGCAGCGAAACGCAGGACGTCACCCTCGCTGCGCTCGAAGCCGATTATATCCGTCACCTGGGGCTTGCCCGCGGTAAGCGTGCCCGTCTTGTCGAAACAGGCGACGGTGATCTTGCCGATCTGCTCTAGAACGGCACCCCCCTTCAGCAGAAGACCCCGGCGGGCACCGGCAGATAGACTGGCGGCGATCGCTGCGGGCGTCGAGATCACAAGGGCGCAGGGACATCCGATCAGAAGAATCGCCAGGCCCTTGTAGATCCAGGCGTTCCAAGCTCCACCGAACAGCAACGGCGGAACGATGGCCACCAGCGCCGCGACGGCGACCACGCCGGGCGTGTAGTACCGGGAGAAGCGGTCGATAAAGCGTTCGGTCGGAGCCTTCGACTCCTGCGCCTCTTCGACGAGCTTCACGACACGAGCGATCGTATTGTCTGCCGCAGCGGCCGTCACCCGCACCCGGAGCAGTCCGTCTCCGTTGACGGTGCCGGCGAACAGGTTCTCATCGCGGCCTTTCCGAACGGGCGTGCTTTCGCCGGTGACCGGCGCTTCGTCGATCGAACTCTCTCCGGACACGATGACGCCGTCGGCCGGGATCCTGTCGCCGGGACGCACCTGAATCGTGGCCCCGACTGAAAGCGCATCGGCTTGCACCTCGAGAACCTGGCCATCTTCCTCCAGTCGGGCGGTCTTCGGTACCAGCTTGGTCAGGTCCTGGATGCTGGCGCGCGCGCGGCTGGCGGCGACACCCTCCAGAAGCTCGCCGATCAGGAACAGGAAGACCACCGTCGCCGCCTCCTCCGTCGCGCCGATGAAGACCGCACCGACGGCCGCGATCGACATCAGCATCTCGATCGAGAACGGCGTTCCCGCAATGGCAGCGGATACTGCGCGCCTCGCGATCGGGATCAGGCCGACCATCATCGCCAGTAAAAATGCCCACTGCTCAATGGCCGGAATGGCTTTTCCTAACGCGAAAGCGACCGCGAGAGCGGCTCCGGCCGCGATAGTCAACCGGCCCTTGCGGCTTTGCCACCAGCTTTGGTCCGCCGGCCCGCGATCGTGGATGTGGGAATGACCAGCGTCTCTCTCGGCCGCGGACACTACCTGACCAGCGTGTTTGGCTCCGAACTCTTCCGACCCGGTGACGGCATATCCCAGACCCGCGATCTGGCTACTCATCGCTTTGATATCCGCTTGATCGTGCCCGACAGTAACCGTGCCACCGGTGACGGATACGTTCACCTCCGTGACGCCGCGCATTCGCTGGAGAGCATTTTCGATCTTCGCGGCGCAAGAGGCGCAATCCATCCCTTCCACCTGGAAGCGTACCTTCGCGGCCTGTGAGGTGTCGCTCATCATCAATTCCTTGCCCCCAGCGGGGGACTCTCGCGGGATTCTTTCAGTTTCACGTCTTGCCCTCCTGGCGGAGCCGCTTGTACAGGGCTGCTACGGCATCCGAAAAATCCAGTGTGACGTTCCGCGCGCAGTGATCTTCCACAAACTGCAGTTGCCTGATGAGATCGAACGTCGCCGGAGCGAGGTCCAGACCCTCATCGACGCCAACCGGCCTGCTCGATATGATTCCGCTCATGAACCCCTGCGCCCAGGCCAGATAGTCTCGTCGGACTGCCGGATTGGCTTTGACATCAGCTACGAACCGCTGGCATGTCGTGGCGCCCAGACCGACGATATTCGCCTTCGGTTCTTCAGCCCGGAGGGCGCGCCATGCGTCGGCCGTGACGATGGCAGCCAAGGACATGGACGCGACCAAGAGAAAACGGCCGGCGCGCCGACCGGTCACGCGCATCCACGCCGAGCCGCAACTCCGGCGTCGCACCTCGACCGACGTTCGTTTCAACCTCTTGGTGTCCTGGTGCACGCCGTCTGTCACTTCTTAAACTTAACCTGACCGGATTTTCCTTCTGCGGTCTTGATGGTCAGCGTGATCGTCGTTCCCGAGGCTATGGCGGTTTTCGCGTCGCCCTTCAGCGAATTCTCTCCTTGGGGAGCGAGCGTAACGGTTTCACGTGCTGATCCTCCAGCGACGAGCACGGCAGCATTGTAGCCCTTGGTTGCGATCGGCGTGTGGTTCTTTGCGTCGAACACATTGATGGTGATTGAATTGCCGGAAGTCAGCAGTTCCGCATCGACGCCGGCCACATCGAGCATCAGGCCGCCATTGGGACCTTTTTCGTATTCTTCGGCAGAAGCTGGAGCAGCGAACAAAATGGTGGCAATTAACAACAGTGAGTATTTCATGTTGTGGCTCCTTCGGTCGCGGGTGACTTCGATTCGCCGTTCTCCAGATCCTCTCTTCTGAACAGGACGTAGAGAGCCGGTAGTACCAACAAGGTAAGAATGGTGGACGAAATGATTCCGCCGATCACGACGGTCGCCAAAGGCCGCTGCACTTCCGCGCCGGCGCCGGTTGCGATCGCCATCGGGACGAACCCCAGCGAAGCGACGAGGGCCGTCATCAGCACGGGACGCAGACGGGTGAGCGCA
>CAYZCS010000049.1:0-2142 GCA_964476895.1 uncultured Candidatus Saccharibacteria bacterium
CCGGCCAGTTCCAGGTGCAGAAGGCCGGGACCACCATATTCTCGGTGGATCCGGACGCGGCGGGGTACCCCGACCGCATGGTCGAGATCAATGCCCCGGGAGTAGCCTTCCCAACGCTCGCGATCGGAACCGACAGTGCCTCGGGCGGTACGCTCAACCTCAACGGATCCGGAGGAGAGTACAACCTGTTCCTTTTGAACGATGACCTACACTTCCATAACGGAACATCCATAACGGGCGTTCTCTTGGATAATGGAAAGTTCAATCTCACTACTGCTGACAGTGCTTCCCTGAAGGCCGATCGCACAGGTAGTGATGGCTCACTTATTGAATTTCATAGAGACGGCAGTGCTGTCGGTAACATCTCCGTTTCTGCCGGTACCGTCTCGTACAATGCGTTCACCGGCTCCCACTACGCGACCGTTGACGGTCCGGTCGAACCGGGCATGCTGGTCAGCCTGACCGGTGAGAACGGCCGGCTTGGTGACCGGGAAAAGTCAGAGATCATCTACGGCGCCAAGCCGACCGCGCAGGCCAACGATCCCGCCGTGCTCGGTGCGTACCTCTCGGTGCTTGAACCGGAGAAGGCGCCGGAGAGTACCGCCAACCCGAGCCTGGTGACCGCCGTCGGGAACGGCGAGATGTGGGTCGCGGAAACCGGCGAGAACATCAAACCTGGCGATAGCTTGATCTCTTCAGATGTCTCCGGACATGCGATGAAAGATTCCGGCACCTACCCCGTGAGTCACGTAGTAGCGAAGGCGGCCGAGCGAGTGGACTGGAGCGAGGTGAAGGAAACGGTAAGTGGCCGGAAGCACAAGAAGATTTCCGTACTCTTCGATTCGTTCGACAAGACGAACGAATCCGGCAAGGCGGGCGGACGTGACGAAGAAAATAGCGGACGTGACGGCAACTTGCTACTGACCGCCATAGGACTCTCCGTAACGACACAGACGATACTTATGGCCGTAGCCGCGTTCCTGTACCGCCGTTTCTTCTCGTCGCGGCGGCGTGTCTAGCTACTGCTCAGCAGCACCCAAACGGTCCCATTACTGCCAGATGCTTTGCTGGAAAGTGCTTTACCAAGCACGGTCCCGACCGCGGGCGTGTTATTCACCGTCGCCCGTCCGGCCGTGGTAGATGTAACCAGCATGTCGCCGACGTTGACCGCCGCCGTGTCCACGGACACCTGGGTCACGCCGGCGCCGATAGCAATCGGACACTCGCTTCCCGCAGTGACACCGAGCGCTCCTACGATGCCGACCACCAACGGGCTGTTCGCAGTAGTCGTGGTGGTTACCTGACCGGGATTGGCGGTATCGATGATTACCACGTTGAAAAGACCTGCGGCATCCGTACAGATGAATTTCTTGGTGACGGCACCGTAATCATTCCCGACTCGCTCGAAAGACAACGAAGTGCCTTTCGTCTGGAATCGACCTTCCGCGTGGACTACGCCATCCTTATCGATGTAAAACTTTTCGACGCCATCGTTCTGTACGCTCAGCAGCTTCGCTCCGGCGGTCGTGTATGCCGGCGTGTCGAACGTGAACCCGATCGCGGTCGCGCTGTCCGCGATGCCGGAGAAGATTCGGTCACCCGACGTGTCGACTCCGAGGATCGTCGTGCCGCCAGCGTCCTGGGCCTGGAACGCCGTCGTGGAGTCCGTCGAGACCGTCGTGGCGTCATTGACGTCCAACGTACCTTGTACGACTGCGTTGCCGTTCACCGTGGTGTTGCCGTCGTCCAAGACGATTGCGCCGGCCCCGGTCCCGTTCTGCAGGATCAACCGGGAGGTCGCGCTCTCCGTACGCAGCACCGCGTCTCCGGCGGCATCCGAATCGCTCGAGTATTCGCCGGCGTTGCCGGTCACCGCCATGGTGAAGTCGTCCGACGTACGCCCGATCTGGATGCTGCTGCGGGTTCCGGCCGCGCCGCTCCGGATGTCGAACTGGTCGGGCGGTGCCGTGAACTGGACGGATCCAGTGGCCCCGACTTTCGCGACCGTGTTGCCGCCCGAGTCGTAGAGCTGCAGGATATCCGCCGACCCGTCCGTACCAAGGTTGGTCCAGGCGTTGACCTCACCGGTCTTCACCTGCACGCCGGTGCCGTTGCTGACCTCCATGATCTCGCCGCCGCCCG
>CAYZCS010000050.1:0-1987 GCA_964476895.1 uncultured Candidatus Saccharibacteria bacterium
AGGCGCGCTCTGGATGGGCGGGTCTCGCGGCGGGCTCAGACGCTTAGACCGACTGACCGGCACGCTTACGACGTACGTGCATGACCCGGAGGATCCTTCCAGTATCGGTGGCGGCGCTGTTCGGGTTATTTTTGAAGACCGGCAGGGCGTACTCTGGGTGGGGACCAATGGCGGCGGGCTCAACCGGTTTGACCGCGCAACCGGTACGTTCACGCGTTTTCAGCACGATACGGCCAATCCATCGAGCCTCAGATCGAACGATGTTACGGCGATCTACGAAGACCGTGCGGGCGTGCTGTGGGTGGGTACCTTCTACGGGGGAGCCCTGCATCGCTTCGACCGCGACCGCGGAACCTTTACTTCCTACCTGGAGGGCGTCAGCGTCAATTCGATGTTTGAGGATGCCTCCGGCCGATTCTGGATAGGCACGGATCGCGAGGGGCTGCACCTTTTTGATCGGGAGACAGGCAGCAGTTCGCCCTACACGACGCAGGACGGCCTGCCGAGCAATGCCATCATGGGCATCCTCGAGGACGTTTCCGGCCGGCTCTGGCTCAGTACGGGAAAAGGTCTGTCGCGGTTCGAACCTGTGGCGGGTACCTTCAGAAACTACGATGCCTCTGACGGTCTCAAGATTCGTTTCTTTTCGTCGCTCGGGCAGGGGGCGCAAAAACTTACAAGCGGAGCATTCCTCTTTGCTGGAACCGGCGGCGTGGTTTCGTTCTCTCCGGATCGGTTCCAGAGCGATCCGGATCCTCCGAGCGTCAGCCTGACGGCTCTCAAGCTATTCAATGAAACAGTACGGCCCGGCGCTCACTCTCCGCTGCAGAGGCCCTTCTCAACTACGGAATCAATCATCTTATCCCATTCGGAAAACGACCTCACCTTCGACTACGTCGGGCTGCACTACGGCAACCCGGCCGGAAACCGCTATCGGGTAATGCTGGACGGGTATGAGACGGAATGGCTGGAGGCCGGCACGCAGCGGGCGACACGGTATACCAATCTGAGTCCGGGCGAATACGCCTTCCGCGTGAAGGCCGCAAACCCCGACGGTGTGTGGAGTCAGGAGAAGGCATTGCAGATAACAATCCTTCCGCCCTGGTGGCGCACGTGGTGGGCGTACACGCTCTACGGCATGCTGGTCGCCTGCGGCGTCTTCGTCGTGGATCGCTTCCAGCGAAGGCGCCTGGTCCGAAGAGAGCGCGATAGGGCGCGTGAGCGCGAGCTTGAACAGGCCCGGGAGATCGAGCGAGCTTACGAAGAGCTCAAGCGCACCCAGGCGCAGCTCATTCAGCAGGAGAAGCTGGCTTCGCTCGGGCAACTCACGGCCGGAATAGCACACGAGATCAAAAATCCACTCAATTTCATCAACAACTTCGCCGGCCTTTCGAAGGAGCTGTCGGCGGAGCTTCGCCAGGCGGCCGCGGAGGGCAACCTCGATGAGATCCGAGCCATCGTCGAGGACCTGGATCTGAACGCCTGCAAAATTGAAGAGCACGGCCGTCGGGCGGATGGGATCGTCCGCGGGATGCTCGAGCACTCGCGCGGCACGAACGGTACTTCACAGGACGCGGACGTGAACGCGCTCGTGGAGGAGTACGTCAAGCTGGCGTGGCACGGCGTGCGGGCGCAGTTCCCCGGCTTCGAGGTGACTATCGAGCGTCATTATGACGAGGCGATCGGCGAGGTCGAGCTGGTCCCGCAGGAGATCGGGCGTGTGCTCATCAACCTCCTGAACAATGCGTTCTATGCCGTACATGAAAAGACGGCAAAGGTCGACGGGCAGTATGAGCCCGCCGTATCTATCGTGACGGATGATCTCGGTGAGTCTGTGGAGATTCGAGTCCGCGATAATGGCCCCGGCATGTCGGAACCCATCCGCCGGCGAATCTTCGAGCCCTTCTTCACGACGAAACCAACAGGCAGCGGAACCGGACTGGGACTGAGCCTCGCCTACGACATCGTGACCCAAGGGCACGGCGGC